>JACCYD010000727.1 GCA_013696695.1 Deltaproteobacteria bacterium
AACCCGAGCGAGCGGCCGACGCAGCGCGAATGGTTTTCTTTGCTGCTCGGCTTCGCGGGCGTGATCGTCTTGATGGGCGGGCCGTCGCTCGCCGGCAAGCCCGAGCACATCGCGATCCTGATGTGCGCGCCGATCGCGTGGGCTCTCGGCTCGGTGATGCAGCGCCGCTTGCCGTCGACCCCGACGACCACCGACTCGTTCATGTTGCCGGCGGTGCAGATGCTGACCGGCGGCGCGATCCTCGGCGTGCTCGGGCTCACGAGCGGCGAGCGCATCGCCGTCGAGACCAGCACAGCGGCGTGGCTCGGGCTGCTCTACCTGACGGTAGCCGGCTCGCTGATCGCGTTCACGGCCTACAGCTGGCTCTTGCGCAACACGCGCTCGGCGGTGGCCACCAGCTACGCGTACGTCAATCCGATCATCGCGGTGCTGGCCGGCACCGCGATCTCGGGGGAGCCGCTCGGTGCGACGACGCTGGTGGCGAACGTGATGATCGCGGTCGCGGTGTTCCTGGCGCTTCGCAAGCCCCGCCCACGCATCGAGAGCTAACCCTGACCCAAACTGGCGCGATCACGATCGTTTAGCTACGCTTCGAGGGATGTCACGGCTGCTCGCGCTAGCCCTCGCCACCGCCCTATGCGTGGCAGCCGGCGGTTGCGGCAGCGCAACAAAAATAACCCAGCCGCTCAAGAAGCAGCAGAAGGAGCCGGACGCGAAGGCGCTGCTCGCAGATGCACGTGAAGCGGCACAAGCCGGCCAGTTGCTCGACGCGGACAAGGCATATGGCAGATCGTTCGCACTCTCGAACGAGTTCGACACGCTCGAGGAACACGTCGATTTCCTGATCGTTAACGGCAAGCGGTCGCGTGCGATCGAGGTTTCGAAGGCGTATTACGACGCGAACGTCGCGTCGACGCGCGGGTACAAGCTCTACGCGGAGGCCTTGCTCGCGGGCAATCGCGGCGCCGAGGCGCTCGAGGTCGCGGATCAAGTGATCGCCGCGAACAGTGGCGATCCGGCGGGCTGGGAGAAACGAGGTCGCGCGTATCTCCTCCTCGACAAGAACGAGGAAGGTGTCGAGGCGCTGCGCAAGGCAGTGTCGCTCGATCAGGAGAAGTCAGCCGCGATCCTGCTCCAGCTCGGCCTCGCGCTCGACAAGATCGGCAAGCCCGACGAGGCCGCGCTCAAGTTCCTCGCGGCGCTCAAGCGCGCACCGGACGACGCGACCATCCACGTCTACCTCGGGATGGCGCGACGTAACCAAGGCGAGCTCGACGAAGCGAAGAAGTATCTCGACAAGGCGATCGAGCTCGACCCGCAAAATGGCCGCGCATTCTTCGAGCTCGGGCTGCTCTACAATCAGATGCAGAGCCAAGGCGACGCCGAGCAAGCGTTGTCGAAGGCCGTGCAGAAGTCGCCGAACGAATCGAAGTACTGGTACGCGCTCGGCGAGATCTATCGACTGCAGGAACGCTTCGACAAGGCGATCAAGGCGTACAAGCAGGCCACCGAGCTCGACCCGCCGTTCCCGAAGGCGACCGGCAAGCTGGGCCTGCTCTACGTCGACGCCAAGAAGTACGACGACGCCGAGGCGCTCTTGATCCCCGCGATCCGGCGCGACCCCAAGATCCCGGTCCACTACCTCTACTTGGGCGTGGTCTACGCGGCCAAAGGCCAGAAGCAGAACGCGATCGACAACTACCAGAAGTTCCTCGAGCTCGCGCCGAAGGCCGATCCCGACGTCCGGCGTGCGAAGGCCGCGATCGTCTTGCTGAAGCGCCGCTGACTGCTCCGTCTCCGGTCGCGCGCGTAGGTTGCGTCACGGAGCCTTCATCCGTTATCTTGACAGTCCGTCCGTTGCCCTGCTAGACATATATCCGTTATGACGGATGGCAGCAGGCCGCGATGGTGACCCACGCGCGACCGAGCGACGAGCTCGCTGGGGCGGCCGAGCGGCTCGACACCGCCAGCGCGCTCGACATCCTCCGCTGGGCGAGCGCGCGCTTCGGGAAGCTGACGTTCGCTACCGGGTTCGGCGCAGAGGGCTGTGTCGTGATCGATCTGATCGCACGCGAGCGATTGCCGATCGATCTGTTCACGCTCGACACCGGCGTGCTGTTTCCCGAAACCTACACGCTGTGGAAGGCGCTCGAGGCGCGCTACGGGATCACGATCCGCGCGGTCACGCCCGAGCACACGATCCCGGTGCAGGCGTTGCTCCACGGTCCGAAGCTGTGGGAACGCGATCCGGATCGCTGCTGCGACCTTCGCAAGATCCAGCCGCTGCGCAACGCGCTGACGGGCTTCGAAGCATGGATCACCGCGCTTCGCCGCGAGCAGACGCCAGAGCGGGCGAACGCGCGTGTGGTCGAGCACGATCGCAAGTTCGGCCTCGTCAAGATCAACCCGCTCGCGGCGTGGACGCATGACGATATCTGGGCTCACGTCTTTGCGAACGACGTTCCCGTCAACGCGCTGCACGAGCAGGGGTATCCGTCGATCGGCTGTCAGCCGTGCACGTCTCCCGTCGCTGACGACGAGGATCCGCGTGCAGGTCGGTGGCGTGGGAACACGAAGCGCGAGTGCGGCTTGCACACGCCGGTCGCAGAGGAGGGCGCATGACCGCGCTTCGCAATGTCGTTGCAGCTCGGGATCTCGGGGTCCGTGGATCGATGATCGCGGTGCTGGTGCTCGTCGCCGGTTCTGCAGCCAACGCAGCTGATCAGTGGTCACGTCGTCGAGAGATCGCCGCCAATCATCGACAGGCAGGTTGGCAGTGAGTTGCCTTGTTCCAGTTTCCGGCCTTCGCGCCCCAAACCCGGAGAATTCACGATGACGCTTTACCCCGCGTTCTTGGATCTCTCCGGTCGCGATGTCGTGTTGATCGGCGGTGGAAGTGTGGCCGCGAGCAAGCTCGAGGGCCTGTTGACCGCCGGCGCACGCGTCACTGTGGTCGCGCCGGTGATCAGCGACGCGATTCGCGCGCACGACGTCGTCCTCGTCGAGCGCACGTTTCAACCGGCCGACCTCGACGACGCATGGTGGGTCGTAGCTGCGGCCACGCCCGACGTGAATCGCGCCGTCGCGAACGCTGCCGAGCAGCGCCGCGTGTTCGTCAACGCGGTCGACGACAAGGGAGCCGCCACTGCATTTCTCGGCGGTGTCATCCGGCGCGGTGCCGGCGAGATCGCGATCTCGACCGGTGGTGCGGCTCCTGCGCTCGCCGGTCTGTTGCGCGAAGGACTCGACGCGATGTTGCCGCAGGATCTCGAGCGCTGGATCGCCGTCGCGATCGCGACGCGCAGCGAGTGGAAGGCCGCGAACATTCCGATCATCGAGCGCCGACCGTTGCTGCTGCGCGCGCTCGAGGACCTCTACGCGAGCAAGACCGAATCCGCTGCAGGAAGCACGGCGAAGGCACTCGGCTCCAAGGAGCGCGCATGAGCGGGTTCGTTTCCCTCGTCGGCGCCGGTCCCGGCGATCCCGAGCTCCTCACGCTGCGCGCGCTCAAGCGCCTGCGCGAGGCCGACCTGGTGCTCGACGACGCGCTCGTGCAGAGCCAGTTGCTCGAGCTCGCGCCGCAGGCCAAGCGATTCTTCGTCGGGAAACGCGCCGGCCGCCACTCGATCGAGCAGGCCGACATTCACGGCCTGATGATCCGCGCGGCGAGGGCCGGCAAGCGCGTCGTGCGCCTCAAGTGCGGCGACCCGTTCGTCCTCGGACGCGGTGGCGAAGAAGCGCTCGCGCTCGAAGCTGCCGGCATCGCCTACGAGGTCGTGCCCGGCGTGTCCTCTGCGATCGCCGCACCGGCACTCGCCGGCATTCCGGTCACGCACCGCGGAATCGCCTCTGCGTTCGCCGTGGTGTCCGGACACGCCGAGAGCGCGTTCGGCCCGACGCTCGACGGCATCGCGCCCGGCACGCTCACGCTCGTCGTGCTGATGGGCATCAAGAACCGCGGCGCGATCGCGGCCCGCCTCGTCACGCGTGGCTGGGCTCCCGAGACTCCCGCGGCGATCGTCCACGGTGCCTCCCACGACGGCAGCATGCGCTGGCTCGGCACCCTCGCCGAGCTCGGCGTCGGGGGGGGCATCGACACCGAGCTTCCCGGCATCCTCGTGATCGGCGCGGTCGTCGCGCTCGCGGATCAACTTCGTCAGCTTTCGATCGAGCCTCAGGCTGCGCTGGAGAAAACCTCATGAGTGTCGTCGACGTTCCACAACCCAGTCCTGGCCGCCTCGGCTTTGCCCGTCACGAAGATGTCGATCTGTTCGTGACCAAGCTCGAAGCCTTCGAACGCGGTGAAGTCAGCCCCGACGACTGGCGATCGTTTCGCCTGCTGAACGGCGTCTACGGGCAGCGTCAGGACGGCGTCAACATGATCCGGGCGAAGCTGCCCGCCGGCATCGTCACACCGGCGCAGCTCGAGGCGCTCGCGGTCGTCGCCGAGCGCTTCGGCGGCGGCAAGGGTCACGTCACCACGCGCCAGAACGTGCAGTACCACTTCGTGCCACAGGCCGATGTCGAGGACGCACTGCGCATCCTCGCCGACTCCGGCATCACGACGAAGGAAGCGTGCGGTCACTCGGTTCGCAACTGGACATGTTGCCCGTTCGCCGGCGTCGCCAAGGACGAGCCGTTCGATCCGACGCCGTACGTCGAGGCCCTCGCCCGCCATCTACTGCGCGGTAAGTACTCGTCGACGCTACCGCGCAAGCTCAAGCCGTCGCTCGGCGGTTGCTGCGGTACGGATTGCTCTCAAGCATTCATCAACGACCTCGGCTTCCTCGCTCGCTCGCGCGACGGACAGATCGGGTTCCAGCTGCTCGCCGGTGGCGGGTTGTCGACGCTGCGCCGCAGTGCGCTCGTCGTCGAGGACTTCGTCCCTGCGGCCGAGCTGCTCGAAGCGTCCGATGCCGTGATCCGCGTGTTCCACCGGATCGGCAATCGCAACAACAAGGCGAAGGCCCGCCTCAAGTGGGCGATCGACAAGATCGGCGTACCCGCGTTCCTCGCCGAGTACACCGCGGAGCGCGCGAAGATCCGCGAAGAGGGCGGTGTGCCGCTCGTGCTCCCCGTGCAGCCCGCGCCGGCGACCCGCCGCGTGCCGCTCGCACAGGTCGCCGATCCCGATCCAGGATATGCCGCCTGGGCCGCCGACGCTGTTCGGCCACAGAAGCAGCCGGGGTTCTCGGCCGTCGTGATTCGATTGATCCTCGGCGATATCACCACCGCACAGCTCCGCGGCTTGATCCCGCTCGTCACGACGTACGGTGAAGGCGAGCTCCGCACGACGAACGAGCAGAATCTCGTGCTCCGCTACGTGCCCGACGCGCGACTCCCCGCGCTGCATCGCGAGCTCGCACGACTCGGGCTCGCACTTGCCGGTGCGAACTCGTTGTCCGATGTCACGAGCTGCCCCGGTGCGTCGAGCTGCAAGCTCGCGGTCACCGCGTCCCGCGGCCTCGGCGCGCAGCTCACCGAGCTGCTCGACCGTCGCCCGGATCTCGTCAGCGCCGCGAAGGGTCTCGACGTCAAGATCTCGGGCTGCCCGCACGGCTGCGGCCAGCACTACATCGCCGGCATCGGCTTCCAGGGCGGCATGCGCAAGGTCGCTGGGCGGCCCGCACCCCAGTACTTGGTCTATGTCGGTGGTGGGGTCGGCGCCGATCGCGCGGACTTCGGCAAGCTGATCGGCAAGGTGCCGGTACGGCGCGCCGCGGCCACGGTCGAGCGGCTGCTCGAGTTCTACATCGCGGAGAAGGCAACCTCGCGCGCGTTCTGGCACTCGGTCCCGGCCGATCGCCTGCGCACGTTGATCGCTGATCTCACGGAGCTCAAGGAAGCCGACGCCATCGAGGAAGACTTCATCGACCTCGGCCAGACGATGGCGTTCGAGGTCCAGACCAGCGAAGGCGAATGCTCGGCGTGAACAAGGTTTACGCGCCTCGCGACGTCACGTTACAGCTCGGCTAACTCCAGGTCAGGC
>JACCYD010000735.1 GCA_013696695.1 Deltaproteobacteria bacterium
CCGGGGACGAGCTCGAACAGATCGACAACCACTCGCATCACGCGCTGCTGGCGGTCGACGAGCGCTACGCCGGCTGCGTGCGCGGGTTCTAGCTGTTCTTGATCGCGACCGCGGGGGACGGCATGGACGTAGCGAAGGCCGTGCATCTCCGCGAGTTTCCTACTCGCGATCTAAGTACGTGTAGCCGATCATGCCCTGACGGAATCGGTTGATCAGGGTTCGGCTCTCTTCGATCGTCATCAGCTTCTTGCGCAGCGCCAGCTCGACGTTGTTGCGCAGCCGGCCGAGCAAGTCGCTCGGCGAGTAGTCGACGAAGCCGAGCACCTCGGAGACAGTGTCACCCGCGACGACCTCTTTGACGTCGTAGTCGCCTTCCGGCGATAGCTGGACGTGGACGGTGTTGGTGTCGCCGAACAGGTTGTGGAGATCGCCGAGGATCTCCTGGTACGCGCCGACCAGGAAGATGCCGAGGTAGTAGTCGGTGCCGGGGGCTTTCGGGTGCAACTCGAGCACGTGCTTGACGTCGCGCATGTCGATGAACGAATCGATCTTGCCGTCGGAATCGCACGTGATGTCGGCGAGCGTGGCGCGCCGCGTGGGCTCCTCGTTGAGGCGATGGATCGGGCAGATCGGGAACAACTGATCGACCGCCCACGCATCGGGCACCGACTGGAACATCGAGAAGTTGCAGAAGTAGGTATCGCTGAGCGCCTTCTCGAGACCTTCGAGCTCCTCGGGCATGTGCTCGCGGCCGCGCGACATCAGCAGGACCTTCTCGCAGATCGCCCAGAACAAGTTCTCGCAGATCACGCGGTGGTCGAGCGAGAGGTGCCCGAGGTTGAACAGCTGGAGGACCTGATCCTTGTACTCGACGGCGTCGTGATAGGCCTCGAGCAGATTCTTGGCGGAGACGCCCTGGTAGGTCTCCCACATGTTGGTGACCAGCGGCGGGGCGGGCTTGACGAGCGCGGCCGGGATGTTGGTGTTGAACTCGGTCACGCCGAGCACGTTGACGACGAGCACCGAGTGGTGCGCGGCGATCGCGCGGCCGGATTCCGAGACGATCGAGGGGTGGGGGATCTGATCGACGTCGCAGATCTCCTTGATCGCGAACACCACGTCGTTCGCGTACTCCTGCACCGTGTAGTTCATCGACGACGCGAAGTTGGTCTGCGAGCCGTCGTAATCGACGCCGAGCCCACCGCCGACGTCGACGTACTTGAGCGCCGTCGCGCCCATCTTGTAGAGCTCGACGTAGAGCCGACCTGCCTCGCGCAGGGCGTTCTTGACGCTCTTGATCGCGCTGATCTGCGAGCCGAGGTGGAAGTGCAGCAGCTTGAGGGTGTCGACCTCGCCCCAGGTCTTGAGCTGGTTGATCGCCTCGACCATCTCGGCGGCCGACAGGCCGAACTTCGAGAAATCGCCGCCCGACTGTTCCCAGCGACCCGCGCCACGCGACGACAGCCGCGCGCGGATCCCGAGCGATGGCTTGATCTTGACGCGCTCGGCGACGCGGTGAATCTGCTCGATCTCCGTCGGCTTCTCGACGACGAGGATGATGGTCTTGCCCATCTTCGAGGCGAGCAGTGCAGTCTCGATGTATTCCTCGTCCTTGTAGCCGTTGCAGATGATCAGCGATTCGTCATCGTTGTGAATCGCCATGATGGCGAGGAGCTCCGGCTTGCTGCCGGCCTCCAACCCGTAATGAAATGGCCGCCCGAACTCGATGATCTCCTCGACGACGGTCCGGTTCTGGTTGACCTTGATCGGATAGACGCCGCGGTACTGACCGGTGTAGCCGTACTCGCGAATCGCGCCGTTGAACGCACCGCACAACAGCTCGATCCGCGCGCGGAGGATGTCGCTGAAGCGAAGCAGGATCGGGAGCTGGATGCCGCGGCCCACCAGATCGGTGATCAGCTCCTTCATGTCGATCTCGCCGCTGGGTGAACCGTCACTACTTGGAGTGCGCGGCTGGACGATCATGTTTCCTAGATCGTTGACCCCGAAATATCCGCATCCCCAGCGAGGGATGTTGTAGGTGTCGTTCGCGTCGGCGGCGGTCCACCGGCGCAGTGGATCGTTTGCGGTGAGTGCCTTTGCGCGGGCCATGTTCGATCAATCGATTACGGCCATTTGCCCCCCCACGCAATGGGATTTGTGTCCCTGTTACAGGGGATGCATCGTCGAGCAGTCGCCGATCGGCCCTTCGCCGCTCGCCACGCTGACCGGTGACACCCAGCCCTGACCGTTGCACTGGTACCAGGTGCCGTTCGACGCCGCCTGCACGCACGTCCGCGGCGGCTGCTTGCTGCCGAGCGTGGCCGAGTTGCAGAACCCGAACGCCGTGGCGCAGCCCGCAGAGCTCGCGCGCGGAGCCCACGCGCCGCCGTCGCACTCGTACCACTTCGCATCCGAGGCCGACTGGACGCAGGTGCCGGCATCGACATCGCGATCGAGCGTCGACGACGAGCAGGTGCTCGCGGTGGTCGTGCCACCATTGTCA
>JACCYD010000744.1 GCA_013696695.1 Deltaproteobacteria bacterium
CCCCGATCGAGATCTCGAGCCGGGTCTCGTATCACGTGCCGAACGGTGGCTCGGGAGTGCGCTTCGTCAGCCGAGATGGTGATGGCGATCGCCGGCTCCGCGAGCTGATCCGTCGTCTGCGCGCGTCGTGACGCTTCGCAACAAGCCGTGGTTCCCAGGACAAGGGCGCGCGCGAGAGACGCAGTCGGCGGCGAAGGCAGTGGCGATCACGCTCGATCGCTACGGCTTGACGGATGAGATCCGCGCGGGTCGGCTGCTCACCGAGTGGAGCGATCTCGTCGGCCCGAAGATCGCGCAGCGAACGCGTCCCGACGGGGTCGTCGACCGAACGCTGTGGATCGAGGTCGTCAGCTCCGCCTGGATGCACGAGCTCACCCTGTTACGCGCGCAGCTCGTTCACGGCCTGCTCGAACGCATGGGCGAGCCGCGGTTGTTCGACGACGTCAGGTTCAAGCTCGCGGGTCGCAACAAGCGCGATCCCGTCGCGTTGCGAGCCAGACGCCCACCTCCACCGCCCGATCGCCCACTCCCGCCACCCGCCACCGGCGCCTCGCGCGAAGCGATCGTTCGCGAAGCCTCGGCGGTTGACGACGAGGAGCTGCGCGAGCTCATCGCACGCGTTCGCATCACGCACGACAGGTGACGCTCTGACAGCCTGCTTCGTAGCTGGCAAGGCACGTCGATTGCTCCTTCCTCGAGTCAGGAGGACATCATGTCGACACTAGGTTGGGTTATTGTCATTTTGCTCGCGCTCGCTGTGTTCGGTGGTGGCGGTTACTTCTTCCGCCGCTGAGCGACGACACTTGTGGAGCGCACGGGCGCACGGGTACGTTGAAGGGGCGTGGACGACGATCGTCATGCTCGGAGATTTCAGGCGCTGGCTGAGTCCGGCGTCCTGTTCGCCGAAGCCACCACCGACCTCTCCAGGCTGCTCAATCTCGTCGCGCGCCGCTTCTCTGATCTCCTCGGTGACGGCTGCAACCTTCGTTTGATCGAAGGCGAGCAGCTCGTCCCGATGGCTACCTCACATCCCGATCCGCACACCGAGCGCTACCTGCGCGAATTTCACGACGCCACGCCGTTGCAGGTGGGCGTCGGAATTTCAGGACAGGTACTCGAGACCGGCGAGCCGTACTTCGAGCCCGAGCTCGATCTCGAGGCGTTCTCACGACGCACCACGCCGGCGTTCGCCACGGTGTTCCGGAAGACCGGAATCACCGGAATGATCGTCGTGCGGCTTCGCGCGCGCGGGATCAACCTCGGCTACTTGGGCTTGTTTCGCACCACCCCGGGCCGCCGCTACACGCTCGCCGATCTGCACCTGGTGCGGGACCTCGCCGATCGCGCGGCGCTCGCGATCGATAACGCGCGGCTGGTCGAAGGGCTCGAGCGCCGCGTCGCGGAGCGCACGTACGAGCTCGAGACGGCGAACCGCGAGCTCGAGGCTTTCGCGTACTCGGTGTCGCACGATCTGCGGTCGCCGTTGCGCGCGATCGAAGGCTTCTCGAAGGTGCTCGAGGAAGATCACGGCACGGCGCTCGATGCCGACGCACAGCGCACGATCGGCGTCATTCGCAAGAACACGCGGCGGATGTCGCAGCTGATCGACAGCGTGGTCGCGAACCTCAACCTCACCGAAGCGCGCCCCGTCGAGGTCCGGATCGCGGAGTTGCCACCGGCACGGGGCAACGTCGATCTGCTTCACCAGGTGTGGATAAATTTATTGAGCAACGCGGTGAAGTACTCGCGTAAGAAGCCACAGACGATCGTCGAGATCTCGGGTACCGCCGAAGCCGGCGAGGTCCGTTACACGGTCACCGACCGAGGCGCGGGCTTCGATCCGAAGTTGGCCGACAAGCTATTCGGGGTGTTCCAGCGCCTGCATTCGGATGCCGATTTCGAAGGCACCGGCGTCGGGCTCGCGCTCGTCCAGCGCATCGTCGCCCGGCATGGCGGTCGCGTCTGGGCCGATGGGCGGCTTGGCGAAGGCGCCACGTTTGGCTTCGCGCTCCCCGATCGTCGATGATGCGGGCATGACCGCTCCGGTGATCACCGCGCTGTACGGCGCGCTCAACGCGATCCTCAACATCGTCCTCGCCAACCGGGTGTCGACGATGCGAAAGAAGCACAAGGTGAGCGTCGGGCTCGGTGAGCACCCGGAGCTGCTGGTCGCGTCGCGCGTGCACGGCAACAACGCCGAGTTCGTACCGCTCGCGATCGTGATGATGCTGATCGCCGAGCTTCTCGGCGGCAACTCGGTGGTGCTGCATGTCTACGGCGGGCTGCTGCTCGGCGCGCGCGTGCTCCACGTCGTCGGCATGCCGCGCAAGGCGCCCAACCCGTTCCGGTTCCTCGGCGTCGCGCTGACGTGGGCGGCGATCGTGGGGATCTCCGGCTGGATCCTCTATCTCCGAACCGTGTGAACGGACGAAGCCGTCGTAGTAC
>JACCYD010000749.1 GCA_013696695.1 Deltaproteobacteria bacterium
TCCCGATCGACCTCGATAGTTACCGTGTGGCCCGAGCTGCCAAAGGAAGCGGCAAGTGATGTTGTGTCAGAGCATCGACACGCTAGCGATGGCTTTCCTCGACGACGAGCTGGCGCCTGAAGAGCGCCGCGAGCTCGAGCTGCACTTGATCGACTGCGCCGGATGCCGCGTGCACGTCGAGACCGAGCGCGCCGAGCTCAAGATGATGCGCAAGGCGCTCGCGCCTCCGCCGGCTCCAGATCTGCTCAAGGCGCGACTCACCATCGCGCTCGACGAAGCGGATCGAGAAGCGACCCTGCTCGAGCGCAGGCAGCGGCGCAGCTCGATCGGACGCTGGATCCTGCCGGGTGCGTCGATCGCAGTCGCTGCCGCCGCGATCTTCGCATTCGCGATGATGTTCAAGACCCCAGTGAGCGTGCCCAAGACCGGCGCACTCGCCAAGGAAGTGGTTCGCCAGCAAGCGCGCACGATGCCGCTCGAGGTTCGCGGCGCGAGCACGGGTACCTGGCTCCGGGAGAACTTCGCAGCGGTCGACCCTCCGCAGTTCCGCGCGTCGCCCCGCCACGAAATCACACTGCAGGGTGCACGGTTGACCGCGGTCGCCGGCCACAATGCCGCGCAGCTCCGCTATCAGGTCACCATTGGCGACAGCCGGTTCACCCTGACGGCGGTCGTGATCGATGACCTCGGAAATGACGACCTCACGGGCGGCACGCCGCTCAAGATCGGCGACCGCACGCTGCACATCCACGATGCGAACGGTATCCCTGCCGTGACGTTCGTCGACGAGCACATGATGGGCTACGCGTTCGCCGCCGACCGGCTGAGCGCCCAGGAGCTGCTCGAGCTCGTGGTGTCTTCGGACTTGATCGGCCGCGCGCAGCGAGGCCGCTGACAGCAGAGCGGCCCGCCGGGCCACCCGCTGGTAGAAAGCGGCTATCATCCCGGCGGGGAGCATGAACCGCCGCATTCTGCTGATCGACGCCGACCACGATTTCTACGGCCGGCTCTCTGACCTGCTCGGCCGCTATCGCCTCGACATCGTGGTCCGGCCGGATCCCGACGAGGCGATCGCCGACGGCGCGGTCGATCATCCGGTGCTGATCGTCCTCGCGGTCGACGAGCCCGACAAGGCCGGGTTCAAGAGCTTCCAGACGATCAAGAAGGGACCGCTCTCGAAGATCCCGATCATCCTCGTCACCAAAACAGTGACCGCCGCGGCGATGGCGAAGCACGGCACGCTGAAGACGCACGCCGACCAGTACCTCGACAAGCGCTCGCTGTCGGACGACGAGCTGCTCGGCAAGCTGGACAATTTGATCCTGCTTGGCGATCCGGTGGCCGGCGGCGATTCGCTCGATATCCCGGTCGAGGTCGAGGACCTTGCCGGCGGCAACGACGACGTGATGGAGGAGACGGTCGGCGAGGATAACGACCACGGATTCGATCCCGGCAGCAAGACGGTTGCCGGCCGCAGCGAAGCGGTCGATCAGATGGTGGCGGCGGAGACCGATGCCGCGTTCGATGCGCTACTCGGCTTCGGCGACGAGCCGGCCGCACCGTCGGTAGCGGAGCAGCTGCGCCAGGACGCGGCGACGACACCGCCGCCGTTCGCCGACGAGCCGATCGCGATCGAGGATGCGTCGACGACGATCGCCCCGCCGATCGCGCCCGATCGCGAGGAAGCAGTCCCCGCTGCGGTCGACACCAAGTTCGACAGCGACGTGTTCGACACGTTCAGCCGCGAGTCCGAGCGGCCGCCGATGCGCGCCGAGCCTGAAGCGGTGGTGCAAGCCACCGCCGAGGTTGCGGAGTCGCAGGGCAACTCGTACGAATCCTCGCCCGCGATCATGCTCGACGCGGACGACGTGCAGCTGGTCGACGATGCGGACCTGATGTCGATCGACGACTCCGAGGCGATCGACGAGGCGGTCGAGGATTCCGGCGGCGTTCCCGAACCGGTGCTGCACGCCAACCTCGTGCGGCAAGAACCGGCGGATGAAGTGCCGCTGGCGGTCGATGATTCGCTGCCCGAGGCGATGGAAGCCGCAGCGCCCGAACCGCTTCCCGTGGCCGAGCCCGTGGCCGAGCCCGTGGCCGAGCCCGTGGCCGAGCCCGTGCCCGAACCCGTGGCCGAACCCATGGTTGATGAGCCGGCGCCCGAGCCCATCGCCGAACCGGCCGAGATCGCCGCCGAGCCCACGCGGATCGCGCGCCCGCCTTCGGAGCCGCGGCTGATGGCTCGCCCCGCGTCGGAGCCGCCGGCGCGCGCGTCTCGCCCGACGTCACCACCGACGTTCGATTTCGGTCTAGATGCGATCGCGGCGGATGCCGAGAACGAGCAGTCCGGCGTCTACGATCGCAAGTCGCTGCGCAAGATCAGCGAGCTCGAGCGCCAGGTGGCGCAGCTCAAGATCGAGCTCGAGAAGCAGCGCGCGTCGGCCGACGGCGGGGTCGCGCGTGGCAGTCGCGAGCGCGAGTTCTTCAACCTGCGCGAGCAGCTCAACGCCAAGGATGCCGAGCTGCGTCGCACCAGCGGCGAGCTCGATGGCAAGGCGCGCGAGCTGGCGGATCTGGAAGAGCGGCTGCGCCAGGTGCAGCAAACGCGCACCGAGCTCGAGGCCAAGGCCGCCGATCTCGAGCAGCGCGTCGCTGCCGATAGCGCGAAGGCCAATGCGCTGTCAGCGAAGGAGCGCGTGCTCGCCGCCCAGCTCGCAGCGAATCAACAGGATCTCGAGACCCGATCGCACGCACTGGCAGCGTCGGAAGTTGCGCGCGCGCAACTCGAGCGCGATCTCGCGAGCGAGCGCGCGACGCGTGCGGCGAGCACCTCGGATGCCGAGCGCGCGTTGCGCGTCGAGCGCGAGCAGATGATCGCTCGCCACCAGGGCGAGCTCAGCT
>JACCYD010000762.1 GCA_013696695.1 Deltaproteobacteria bacterium
TAGCGCCGATGCAGGATCAGCGCGTCGCTACCGACGATCCAGAACGAATTGCTGATCCCGCCGATCCCGAACATTTGACCGCTGGACGGCGATTCGACGGCCCACGACGAGCCGGTCCAGTGACCGACCTTCGAACCGCCAGCCCCCCAGAGATCGTCGGGACCGCTCGAATGGAAGCTCTGGAACGTCGCGCCGCTCGCCGCCTCCGGAGTCCAGCTGCCGGTGAAGTGCACGGTCTGCTTGTTCGGCGTGAACGTCGACACCCAGACGTCGCTCGGCGTCAGCGCCAGGATCGCGAAGTAGGTCGCACCCGCGCCCGGGTCGATGTTCGTGGTCCACGTGCCGGTGTAGTGGTGAACGTTCGCCGTCTCGCCGGTGACCCAGACGTCGGTGGGCCCGCTGCCCGAGATCGCGAACAGCTCGCCAGGCAGTGACGTGGTGTCGAACTGCTGACCGTTCCAGTGCGTCACTCCGCCCGCGTGCGTGATCCAGACGTCGTCGGTGCCCGACGCCCAGACGCCGCCGAAATCGGTGGTGAACGAGCCCTGCGCCGCCCAGCTGGTGCCATCGTAATGCAGCAGCGCGCCGGCGGTGCCGGCCGCCCAGATGTCGGTGGCCGATAAGCCCCACACGCCGCGGAGGTCGCTCGTCGTCGGCGTGGTCATCGCGGTCCACGCGTTGTTGCGACGGTGCAAGATCGTGCCGCCATCGCCGACCGCGAACACGTTGTCGAGATCCGCGGCCCACACGGCACGGATCAGGATGTTCGGAACCGGTGAGTCCTCGGTGCACCACGTGCCGGGCTCGCACGGATCGGGTGGCGCATCGCCGGCGGGACCATCATCGTCACCGCCCGGTGCATCTCCGCTCGCCGGGTTCGGCGAACCGCACGCAGCGATCGCGAACATCACGACCAAGCGCCTCACGAGATCGATGCTACCGTGGCGGCGTGGGTATCACCAAGCGCATCCTGGAGAGTGCGCAGTCAGGCATCTCGCGATTCACCTCGCTGGTGATCGCCGACGACGAACCCCTCAGCCACGTCGAGAGCGCCGCGCTGCAAGCAGAGCTGACCGCACGCAAGGCCGCAAGGCAGCGCGCACCGAGGAAACCCCTGGACAATCCTCTCGCGAAGCAGGCGACGTCGGATCCCGCCGCGCGCGCCACCCGCGAACGTGCCGCTCGCGAGCGAGCTGCGCGCGTCCACCGGGAACGCGACGAGCGCACCGCGCGTCAGAAGGCCGCGGCCGACGAGGCGTTTCGCCGGATGAAAGAGCAAGCGGCGAAGGGCGGCGGCTCGTGGAGCTCGTCGTCCTCGTCCTCGTCCTCGTCTTCATCTTCGTCGACGAATTCATCGACCGGCAGCGCGCGCTCGCCACGCCCCGGCAGCAACGAGGCGCAGGTCCTCGAGTGGTATCGCGTGCTCGATCTCCAGGTCGGCGCCGACATGGCGCAGATCAAGACGTCGTATCGCCAGCTGATGAGGAAATATCACCCGGACATGCACGCCGGGAATCCGTCGAAGCAGAAGGCGGCGAACGAGCTCTCGATGCGCGTCACCACGGCCTACAACGGCCTGGTCTCGCATCTCGAGAAGTCGAAGTAGCTACGGCTGCAGGTAGACGCTGATGACCTGGCGATACGCCTCGTCCTTGAGCTTCTTGTTCAGGCCGTGGCCAAAGATCGGGTCCGCCGCGCACTTCTTGTAAAAGCTGCCGTTGTCGTCGAACAGCTTGCAGGCGTGCTCTGCTGCGAAGTCGCCGCAGTCGCCGGCGAAGTGGAAGCCGCACTGGGTCTGGCCGGCTTCGCAGATCGTCTCGTCACCGGACACCATCGGGTCGCCCCCATCGAGGACGTCGCCCGGTGTACACGGCTCCGCACAATCACGCTCCATCAACCCGCCGGTCTCGCCCGCGGCCTGGTCCTCACCGCGGCACGCGTTCCAATCGATCGCTTCGCCGTCGTCGGTGAAGAAGTTGCCGTAGAAGGCACCTTCTTGCAGCGACCAGCCCGCGCGCTCATCCGCGTCGGTCGCGAGGATCGGGCTGTTGCCGCGCAGCGAGATCGGAATCGCCACGTTCGCCGCGTTGACGCGCGCGAACAGGCACGCGCTTACCCATCCAGCGCCGGCATCATCGACGGGACTCGTGAGCCAGTGATTCGCGAGTCCCACCTCGCCAGCGAACTCGAAGGTCTCGCCTTCGAATTCGGCGACTAAGATCTGACCTGGCTCGATCGCGCAACTGATGACGAAGCCGAGGACCTCGCGGCCCTCCGGCGTCGCGAGTAGCTCGTTCGCCCCGACCTGATCGAGCTGCAACTTGTTTGCCGCGAGCTTGTTCGCCGCGAGCTTGTTTGCCGCGAGCTTGTTCGCCGCGAGCTTGTTCGCGGCCAGCTTGTTCGCGGCCAGCTTGTTATCCACGACGATAGTCGAGGTGGATTCGCCAACCAGCTCGTCGGTCGCGCACCCGATCAACGACACGACACTGAGTGCAACGGCTACTCGCATCGCACCCAGGATCCACTCGGACGGATTTCATCGCAAGTTCGCTATTTGGGCTCCTCTGTAGGAGGAGCTACCCAGAGTCCATCCGGCAACGGATATGGTGCCCAACCTTCCACATCCAGCGCCGGGCCATCGACCACCTGCCCACGGATCGAGGCCTGGCTGTACCCGATCGCCGTCTTCGTGCGCCCACTGAACGCGAGCTCGCGGCGGAGCTGGTCGATATCACCCTTGTCGCGAGGGGTCACCGCCAATACCGAATCGGGCGCAGCTAATGCGATGACCATCCCGAGCCTCAAAAGCTGCGTCGTTGCGGCTGCGACGTCAGCGGAATCGCCCTCGATGTAGGCGACGATGACGTCGATCTCGGCGGTGGCGGTCGGCTGGATCGCTTGCTTGATCGCCTCGAACAGTGCGCGCGTCGACGTGAACCGCGCGGCGGGGTCCGCTGCGAGAGCGCGACCGATCGGCTCGTCGACCGCGGGATCGATATCGATCTTCGCCGACGGGCGCGGCCTCGGACCATGGATCTGGAGGTAGCTCTGCACGACGCCGGGTGCGCCGCCGAACGCGGGCTGACCGGTGAGCATGTGATAGGCGAGCAGTCCGAGCGCGTAGACATCGGTGCGCGCATCGACCGGCTGGCCGCGCATCTGTTCAGGTGCCATCGCTGCGGGGGTGCCGAGCATGCTGCGCGAAGACGTCAGCCCCGGACCGACTTGATCGACGAGCTTCACCAGCCCGAAGTCGAGGAGCACCGGGCGAAGCATGCCTGCCTCGCGCGCGAGGATCACATTCGAGGCTTTGACATCGCGATGCACGAGGCCTGCGTCGTGGGCCACCTGAAGAGCCTCGCAGAGCGGTCCGAGGATCTCGAGCACCTCGTTCGGTGGCAGTGCGCCGCGTTCCTGGATGACGTCGCGCAGACTCGGCCCGTCGATGTATTCGAGGACGAGGTACGGACGACCGTCGGTGAGCGTGCCGTGATCGATCGCGCTGATCACGTTCGGATGCTGGAGCCGCTGGATCGCGTCGAGCTCGCGCTGGAAC
>JACCYD010000776.1 GCA_013696695.1 Deltaproteobacteria bacterium
TTACTTGCGAACCTTGCTGGCGCCGCGGTTCGAAATCGCGATGGCAACCGATGGCCTCCATGCACTCGAGGTGATCGCGGCGCGCCGCCCGGCCGTGATCGTCAGCGACGTGATGATGCCGGGCCTCGACGGGTTCGAGCTGCTGAAGACGGTGCGCACCCTCCCCGGCCCGCGAATCGCCGTGATCCTGGTGTCGGCACGCGCCGGCGAAGAAGCCCGCATCGAAGGGCTCGAGGCCGGCGCCGACGATTACGTGATCAAGCCGTTCTCGACGCGCGAGCTGATCGCGCGCATCGCCAACCAGATCGAGATCGCGAAGCTGCGCGATGCTGCGGAATCCCAGTGCGCCGAGAACGCGCGACTGTACGAGGAAGCCCGCATCGCGCGCGGCGAGGCCGAGGCTGCGAGCCGAGCGAAGGACGAGTTCCTCGCGATCCTGGGCCACGAGCTACGCAACCCACTGGCGCCGATCAAGGTCGCGATCCAGCTGATCAAGACTCGCTCGACCGCTCCGCTTCCCCGCGAGCACGAGATCATCGAGCGACAAGTCGATCACATGGCGCGGCTCGTCGACGATCTGCTCGACGTCTCGCGGATCACGAGCGGCAAGATCGAGCTGCGCCGCGAGGTGCTCGATGCGGCGGATATCACGATGCGCGCGCTCGAAGGCGCGAGCGGTGTGTTCGCGCGCCGCGAGCACCAGGTCAAGACCGCGATCGAGCGCGGCTTGCTCGTCGATGGCGACGAGATGCGGCTCTCGCAGGTAATCCGGAACCTCCTGACCAACGCCGCGAAGTACACGCCGGCGGCTGGGCAGATCGAGGTATTCGCGCGGCGCGAAGACGGCGACGTCGTGATCGGTGTTCGCGACAACGGCGTCGGCATCACGGCCGACATGCTGCCGCACGTGTTCGACCTGTTCGCGCAGGAGCGTCAATCGAAGGCGCGTTCGGACGGCGGCATGGGCCTCGGGCTCGCGATCGTGCGCAGCCTGGTCACGTTGCATGGCGGCACGGTCGAGCTCGCGAGCGATGGTCGCGACTGCGGCACGCTGGTCACCATGCGGTTGCCGGCGACGACGCGGCCGGTGACCGTCACTCCCTCGCCGCTCGTGGTCTCCGCTACTCGCGATCCCCTGCGCGTGCTCATCGTCGACGACAACGTCGATGCCGCTGTCCTCCTCGCGGAGTGCGTGCGCGCGATGGGTCACGAGACCGCGATCGCGTTCGATGGCGCCGAGGCGCTTCGGGTGGCCGCGACGTTCCTGCCCCAGGTCGCGCTCCTCGATATCGGGTTGCCGATGCTCGATGGCTACGAGGTCGCCGCGCAGCTCAACACGCACGCCAGCAAGCCACTGATCGTGGCGATCAGCGGTTACGGGCTCGAAGCAGATCACCTGCGCAGTCGACAAGCCGGGTTCGCAGCCCACCTGGTGAAGCCGGTCCGCCTCGACAACCTCAGCCGGATCCTCGCCGAAGCACTCGCGCCAACGCCGAGCTTGCTCCCGGCCGTGGACGAAGACGCAACCACCTGGAATGGTGGGCAACGTCGAGCTGACACTGCGTAGGTGAAATCGCCCGCGCGGCGCGTTATGCCTAGGTTCATGAGGATCGCGTTCGCCGCGTGTCTCGTTCTTTGCGCTTGTGCGCACAACGTCCCGCAGGACAAGGCCACCACCGCCGACGGCAGGATCAAAGGTGCCAAGCCGATCGTGCTCGAGAACGGTGCTGCCACCGCGACGGGCGTCGTCACGTATCCGGGCGGCGATCGCGTCGACTGGAAGAAGATCGAGCTTCCCGAGAAGCACCGCGGCGAGCTCGACATCAAGCTGACGTGGAGCACGCCGCGCCCCGGCCTCAAGCTGACGTTCGACGTGTTCGATGCGTGGAACGCCCAGGTCGCGGTCGCGAAACGGACCACCAAGCTCAGCCGTGAAGCCTCGGTCAAAGATGCGCGCGGCACGTACTTCATTCGCGTCTACGCGGTCGGCCGCGGCGATGCCGGTCGCTACAAGCTCGGCATCGAGTTCGATGGTCGCGAGCGCGTTCCACTGCCGCCGATCGAGGTCAACGAGCCGCCGAAGCTCCCCGACCTCCCGGTCGTCGTCGAGGTCAAGCAGTGCGACCTCTACAAGTTCGACCCGTCGAACCCCGACTGCGAGGACAAGTGCCCGGTCGTCACGAGTCAGGCGCCGCCGAACTGGAAGGGTTGCGCGAAGGTCTGCACGGTGAGCCCACCGGATGCCGCGATCCCGGCCTGCGCGAAGACGATGGCGTGTCCTCCCGGCGGTGATGTCCGCGTCGCGTCGTGCCGGAAGGAAGACTTCCGCCCGTGCCCCGATTTCAAGAACCCGGATCCGACCAACCTCAACTGCCTCGACCATCAGTGGGCTCCGGTCGCAGCGCGCATCGGCAAGAAGACGGTGATCGGCGGCGAGGTCGAGATCACGATCATGGCCGGCGCGAAGTCGAACATCGACAACACGTGGACCGCGATCGTGCTGCAGGGTGACACCGGCAAGCCGCTCGCGGGCGGCGCGATCAAGATCCTCCGGATCGACGACAACACGATCATCGGTCGCGTCCGGCTCACCGCCCAGCAGGTCGAAGCGAATCTGCAGGTGCTGGTCACTCCGCCGCCCAAGCCGAAGCGACGCTGACGCCGATTCCTGTGGAGGGTTGACGCCGCGTGAATCCTCGGCTAGAACTGACACGTCAGTTCCGAGTCTATGCAATGAGTTACATGCGTTCCGAAGACCGCCAGCGCCAGATCCTGGCGTGCGCCAAGCGCGTGTTTGCAGACCGTGGGTTTCACGCGGCCAACATCAGCCACATCTGCGAGGCCGCCGGAATCGGCCGCGGAACGCTCTACCAGTACTTCACCAACAAGCGGTCGGTCCTCACCGCGATCCTCCGCGAGACCCTCGATGGCGTGAAGGCGTTGATGGCGCGGCAGGAGGCGATGATGGCGGTGACCGGGTTTGCACCTCCGGAAAAGGTCACGCGCAGCGCCGCCATCGAGTTCTCGGCGCGCGGTCTTCGCGAGGTGCTCCAGGTGGTGTTCGCGGACGACGACACCCTACGGATCTTGCTGCGCGAAGCGGTCGGCCTCGATGTCGATGTCGAGCAGGTGCTCGGCGAGATCGACGATGTGTTGATCGCGATCGTGGAGCGCTCGATCGTGGCCTCGCAGCGGGCGGGCTTCATCCGCGAGCTCGATGCCCGCGCGGTGGCCACCATGGTGGTGGGCGGTGTCGAGAAGCTCGCGCTCGCCGCGCTTCGCAGCGACGAGCCCGTTGATCTGGAGCGCCTCGCGATGGAAGCGACGCGCCTGCACGCGATCGGAACGTTGTCGAACAGGCTGAAGCCCGAACCCACAACACAGGAGCGATGACATGGCGACTTTGACCGAACGCTGGCTCAAGCCTTCGCGACCGCGCACGCAGTTCCCGCCGTACGAGCTCGGCGATCCGGGCATCGTCGGCATCGCACAGGCTCGCACCGACACGATCGCGCGCATCTACCACAAGGGCCACGAGCAGGCGTGGGATGGCCGCACCGTGCTCGACGAGCTGATCGAGAAGCACGGCGGCATCCACTTTCCCGAGGACAAGCGCGAGGCCTTCGGTCAGGTCGCGTCGGTGCTGCTGTGGGGCGAGCTCGCGGCGTGGTCGATCAGCGCTGACCTCGCGCTCAAGCTCGAGGACACGCCGGCGAAGATGGCGGCCTCGAGCCAGGTGTTCGACGAGGCGCGCCACTTCTACGTGCTCCGCGATTATTTGTGGCGCGCCGGGCTGCCGGTGAAGCGCCTCGGCGGCTGGAGCCGGCGGTTGCTGGTCGAGCTGCTCGAGACCGAGAACTTGCTCTACAAGGTCGTCGGCATGCAGCTGCTCGTCGAGAGCACCGCGGTCGTGATGTTCCGCAAGATCGCCGAAGCCAAGCTCGAGCCCGTGCTGACCGAGCTGCTCTATTACTTCGAGCGCGACGAAGCGCGCCACGTCGGACTCGGCGTGCTGACGTTGCCGGCCGTGCTCGAAGGGCTCACCGATCGCGACGCACTCGCGCTGTGGTGGTTCCAGACCCGGATGCAGCTCGAGATGATCGCCGGCGGCATGACGATCAACCCCGCGTTCACCAAGCTCGGGATCGATCCCGCTGAGATGAATCTGGAGGGGTTTCGCTACCACAACGAGATTCTCCGACGCATGAAGAAGACGCGGCCGGATCAAGGCGTCGATCAGAAGTCGATCAAAGGGTTGTTCAAGATGTCGCGAAAGGGCCAGGACGCGTTCCAGGAGCTGTTCTTCCCGAGCAAGCCTCCACCGGCATGGAAGAAGTCACTGCTCTCCGCGATGACGCGCGTCGTCGTGCGCACCGACGAGTGGCTCGCTTCGCGCGCGCCGGCGTGACTCCCGAGGTAGTCCTGGGGTAGCCCCCCTGTGGCGGTTTCCCTGAATCATGGGAGGATGTGGACGATGCGCGTCAGGCAACGAGGGTTCACGCTGATCGAGCTGATGATCGTGATCGCGATCATCGGCCTCCTCGCGGCCATCGCGATCCCGACGTTCATGTCATTCGTGAGCAAGGGCAAGAAGGTCGAGGCCCACCTGGCCATCGACAAGCTGATGAAGGACATGCGCGTCTATCACCAGACCAAGGTCGCGCTTCCACCGTCCACGAATTTGATGCCCAGCGTGGCCGCGTGCGACAGCCCGACGAGCAAGACACCGATCACCAAGTCCAGCGACTGGTTCGCGGATGCCGGCTGGCTGGCGCTCGAGTTCCACCTCGATGAACCCAGTTACTTCCAGTACAGCTGGACCAAGAGCTCGGACACCGACGGTCTCGTCCAGGCGGTGGGTGATCTCGATTGCGATGGCACCAAGGCCTTTCTGATCGTCGAGGTCTCGATCGCCACCGGCAACGTGTTCGAAACGATCACCACCGACATCACCGACTGAGCCCCGGATGGCCGCAACCTCAACCGCGACGCTGATCGACGTGGTCGTGCTCGTGTTTGCACGCTCCGAGCTCAAGACGCTCGTCGGTACCGACGCCCTGCGCACGGTCCTCAACGGGAGCCAGCGCGCGATGTTCCCCGAGCCGGGGACGATGTCGCTGCAACCGATCTGGGATCTGATCGAGGATCAGCCGGGGTTCGACGCCGAGAAGGCGAAGCCGCCGATGTGCCGCCTCAAGACCTGGGAGGGGCGCCTCAAGGTCAAGGTGCTGATGCCGCACGCCCTCGAGATCCTCGATGGCGCGACGCGCGAGCACGAGGCGATGCTGTGCAACGTCGGCGACGACGATCTCAACAAGCTTCTCAAGCTTCCTGCCACGCCCACGCCGACCTCGAAGACTCGCGCGATCGAATCGAGCTCGGCATCCGCCAGGCAGAAGCCCAAGCGCCGGATCTCCGCCGGTCTCGCGCTCGGTCTTGCCGGGGCTGGCATCATCGCCGCGGGGATCTCGATGTACCTGACGTTCGGTCGCTCGACCTCGAACACCAAATCGCTCGACGCCTCCGATCTGACGACCGAGATCAAGCTGGCCGACGTCCGGCGAGCGGGCACGATGATCATCGCAACGGTCCCGGATTCCGACACCTGGCTCGCGAAGCCAGAGCCCGAGCGTCGGAAACAACTCGAGCACCTCGGACCCAAGGTTCTCATCCAGCAGGCAAGCGGCGTGATGCTGGTCGATGCCAAGGGCGGCCTGCTCGCGTTGTTCCGACTCAACAAGACGCCGGCCGTCGTGTTTCCGAAGCGCTGAGCCAGGTGCCGTTTCGCGATCAGTGCCGGCGCGTGAGCAGGAGAAGCAGCGCGAGGCCGAAGATCACGGAGGACTCGCCTCCGGTGTTGCATCCGCCACCCTCGTCGATCGGCAACTCGTCATCGGGTGGCGGTGGTGCGGTGCCCGCGTGCTGATCGATGAACGCGAGGTACGCGTCGGTGCGGCGGAAGTGCGCGGGGTCCCCGCAGCCGCTGGTGTCGGAATACGAATCGATGCCGATCACGACACCGTCGAGCAGCGCGGGGCCACCGGAATCGCCGACACAGGTGCGAACCTGCGCGGTGCCGATCAAGATCGTGTCGTCGGGATCGAGCGCCGCGATCTTCGTGGTCGCCGCATATTTCGCCGAGTTATTCTGGCCGAACACCGTCTGGCCGTAGCCGATGATGCGAACGTCGAGGCCGACCATCGCCGGGACCGGCTGTGATCGAGCGATCTGCAGCGGCGTGATCGACGACGGCAGCGGATCGGCGAATTCGATCACGGCGATGTCGGCGTTGAACGGCGGCGTTCGCGAATAGTTGGGGTGCGCGTGCACCGCGCTCACCGGGGCCAGCTCCGGCTCGAGCTTCGCGAGCGTCGAGAACGCCGAGGCATCGGCGCCGAAGAAGACGCCGTACGTGAAGCCCGGGTGATCCACGCAGTGCGCCGCGGTCAGCGCGGCCGTGGGCGAGATGATCACGGCCGTGCAGGTGAACAGCGTCGATCGATCCGCAGGAAACCCGGCGAGCATGACGACGGCCGGATCGCCGGTGTCGAGCGCGCCGCCGATGATCGGCGGGGACGCCGACGCCGTGGTGGCAAGACCGAAGCCGAGGAACAAGATCAGGCTACGCACGGCGGCGAGCTGTAGCAGACCGTCGTATGCTGGCGCAATGACCCGGTCGGCGGCGGATCTTCCGCGGGATTTCGACGTGATCGTCGTCGGGGCTGGCCTCTCGGGTATCGACGCCGCCTACCACCTGCAAACGCAGTGTGCTGACAAGACGTTCACGATCCTTGAAGGACGTTCGAGCCTCGGCGGCACCTGGGATCTGTTCCGCTATCCGGGCATCCGCTCCGATTCGGACATGTTCACGCTCGGGTTTCCGTTCCGGCCGTGGACCAGCGCACAGGCGATCGCGAGTGGCGATCAGATCCTCGAGTACCTGCGGTCGACCGCCGCGATGTACGGGATCGATCGCAAGATTCGCTACAACCATCGCGTCGAGCGGGCGCGCTGGTCGAGCAAGACCAACCGATGGACGCTCGACGTTCGCGCCGATGGCACGCTCACCGAGCTGACGTGCAAGTTCCTGATGACCTGCGCGGGCTACTACGACTACGACGATCCGTACACGCCGGAGTTTGTCGGCCGCGAGCGGTTCCGCGGCAGCGTGATCCATCCGCAGCACTGGTCACCGTCCTTCGATTACACCGGCAAGCGCATCGTCGTGATCGGCAGCGGTGCCACGGCGATCACGCTGGTCCCTGCCCTCACGGATCGCGCGGCGCACGTGACGATGCTGCAGCGTTCGCCGACGTACATCCTGTCGCGTCCCGGCATCGATCCCGTCGCCGCGTACTTGCTACAGCGCATGCCGGAGAGGGCCGCGTCGGCGCTG
>JACCYD010000785.1 GCA_013696695.1 Deltaproteobacteria bacterium
GAACGAGGCCGTGCAGCCGCCGAGCGAGATCACCGCCGCGAGCGGCTCCGCGAGCGGATCCGCGAGCGTCTTCGCTTCGAGCGCGGTCCCCATGTTCTTGAAGTTTTCGACGTGACCCGCCAGCGTCATCTGCTGGGGCATCCACATGCCGCCCGGGTTGGAGAACGCCAGACGGAACGCGAGAGCAGGATCCGCCTTCTGCGTGCCGGTTCCGCCGGTGTTGTGCATGCCGCTCGTATCGTGGGTGCTCCCGAGCGTTCCACCGGTGATTGCGGTGTTGGACGATCCCCCGCTACACGCGACGAGAACGCCCCATAGGTACGCGCTGAGTTTCATGGCGGCGATGTACCAGAAAACGGCCGGAGATCACGAACGTCATCCGATCACAGCCCGCTAGGTACGCTTCGCGCGACCTGGCGCGACCGGTGCGACACGCGCGCCAGGTCGGTGACGGGGATTCGCAGAGCATGCGTGACCGCGAGCTCAAGCATTCAGAATGACTGGGGAACCCGTCAGTCGTCGAGTGCGAGGCTCGCGAAGAAGCTCGCCACTTCCTGTGCCGGCACCTTCGCGCGCTGCTGCTCGGCGATGTCAACGATCTCGAGGAGCTCGTCAGGAATCTCGAGCAGGAAGCGCGACGGCGTGCGCGGCACCGAGCGACCGCGGGCGACCCGCGTACAAGCGCGGGTCAGGAACAGCTTGCGCTGTGCGCGCGTGATGCCGACGTAGCACAGCCGGCGCTCCTCGCTGATGTCGGTCGCGTGATCGACATCCACCTCGCCATTCGGCTTCGCGATCACGTCCGTCACCTGGGGCTGCAGCGTGCGGATGTGCGGCAGCAGCTCTTCCTCGAGCCCGATCATGAAGCACGCCGGAAACTCGAGCCCCTTCGCGCCGTGGAGCGTGGCGAGCACGACGCGATCGGTGCCCTGATCCTTGTCCTCTTCCTTCGACTCGAGCGACAGCATGCGCAGGTACTCCGCGAGCTTGTCCTTGTACTCGTCGGGGGCTGCCTTGTGCTTCTCGGTGAACCTGGTGAGCGAGCTCAGCAGGCCCTCGACGTTCTCGATCCTGCGCTGTGCCGCGGCCATCGAGCCGGAGGCCATCTTCAGATCGTCGTAGAGCCGAATGTCCTCGATCAGCGTGCGCGTCGCGCCGACCGCATCGGCGGTCTCGGCGAGCGCGGCCGCGAGCTCCGACACCACGTGCACCAGCTCGATGATCCCGTTGCGCGTAGCGCCGCGGAGCTCGGTGCCCTCGACTTGCTGCGTGGGGCGTTCTTCATCCTCGAGCACGGCGACGCCCAAGCCGGGAAGGGATGCCGTGCCGGTGACGGCGCTCTTCACGGCGTCCCACAGGGTGGCGTGCTTCGCCTGCGCGGCGGCGACCAGCTTGTCGACGCTGGTCGCGCCGATGCCGCGCGCTGGATAGTTAATGATCCGGCGCAGGGCGAGCTCGTCGCGCGGGTTCAAGGCGACGCGGAGGTACGCGATCAGGTCCTTGACCTCCTTGCGCTCGAAGAACTGCTGGCCGCCGTACATCACATACGGGATCGCGGCTTGCCGCAGCTCGTCCTCGAGGATCTTGGCCTGGATGTTCGAGCGGTAGAGCACCGCGACGTCCTGCCAGCGAAAGCCGTCTTTTTTCAGCTCGTGGATCTGCGCCGCCACCCACTTCGCTTCGTCCTCGGGCGTCGCCGCGACGGCGTGCACGATCGGTGAGCCGGCCGGCAACTGCGACCACAGCTTCTTGCCGTGGCGCTGCTTGTTGTTCGAGATCACTTCGTTCGCGGCCGCGAGGATCGTCGTCGTCGAGCGGTAGTTCTGCTCGAGCTTGACGATCTTGGCGCCCGGATACAGCTCGTCGAAGCGCAGGATGTTCGTCGGATCGGCACCCCGCCACGAGTAGATCGATTGATCGTCGTCGCCGACCACGCACAAATTCTGGTGATCGAGCACCAGCTGCTTGACCAGCTCGAGCTGCGCGCGGTTGGTGTCCTGAAACTCGTCGACCATGACGAACCGGAAGCGTTCGGCCCACCGCCGCCCGACCTCGGGATCGCGCTGGAACAGCCGCACCGGCTCGACGATCAGATCGTCGAAGTCGAACGCCGCGCACGCACGCAGCATCTCCTGATACTTCGGATAGACCTGCGCCGTGATGTTGTCGTACTCGTCGAGCGGGTTGCCCTCGTACTCCTCGGGCGCGACGAACGCGTTCTTCGCGAGCGAGATCCGCGACAGCACCGACTTGACGTCGAACCGGCGATCGCCGTCGCGGGTCGTGTCCTTGATGTGGCGCAGCGCCTCGCGCAACGCGCCCATCTGATCCGACTGGTCGTACACCGTGAACCCGCGCGGCAAGCCGAGCGCCTTGCGTTCACTGCGAAGGATCTGCAAGCCGAGCGCGTGAAACGTGCCGATCGTCAGCTTGTGCGAGGTCGCCTTGTCGCGAACCAACCCGGCGACGCGCTCGCGCATCTCCTCGGCCGCCTTGTTCGTGAACGTCACCGCGCAGATCGCCTGCGGAGGGATGCCGGTCGCGAGCAGGTGCGCGATCCGGAACGTGATCACGCGGGTCTTCCCCGAGCCGGCCCCCGCGAGCACGAGCAACGGCCCACCGCCGTGCCCGGCAGCTTCGCGTTGCGGCGCGTTCAGCTTGCTCAGATCGACCACGGGGCCCCGGTTCGTATCATGTC
>JACCYD010000820.1 GCA_013696695.1 Deltaproteobacteria bacterium
CGCTTGACGTCGTCGGTGGTGACGCGACCGTGCTTGCCCGTCGCTGGGACGCGCCCGATCTCGACGCCCATCTGGCGCGCGAGGCGGCGGGTCGCTGGGGTGGCGAGCACGCGCGCGACGCCACGCGAAGCATCGACGACCTGGATCGCGTGCGAGCCTTGCGCGCCGATCGGCGTGGGTACCGCGCCGTGCGTCGGGGCGTTGTGATGGCTGGGCTTGGCGGGCGTCGCCGTGCCGCCTGCTTCCTCGATCACCACCAGAATCTTGCCGACCGGAGCGATCGACCCGTCCTTGAAGTTGATCTTCACGATCTTACCGGCGCGCGGTGACGGCAGCTCGACCGTGGCCTTGTCGGTCATCACCTCGACGAGCGGCTGGTCGAGCTTGACCATGTCGCCCTCCTTGACCTTCCAGGCGACGATCTCGCCCTCGACGACGCCCTCGCCGATGTCCGGCATGTAGAAGTCGAACGCCATCTACCACTCCAGCGTTTGGCGGATCGCGCGAATCACGCGATCGGCGGTTGGCAAGTACTCGTGCTCGAGACTGTACGGAAACGGGGTGTCGGCGCCGGTGACGCGGATGATCGGCGCCTCGAGGTATTCCATCGCGCGCTCCTGGATCGAAGCGATGAGCTCCGCGCCGAAGCCGCACGTGCGCGGGGCCTCGTGGACGATCACGCAGCGCCCCGTCTTGCGGACGCTGGTCAGGATCGTCTCGATGTCGAACGGCATCAGCGTGCGCAGGTCGATGACCTCGACGCTCACCGACTCGAGCTTGGCAGCAGCCTCGTCGGCGATCGAGACCATGCCGCTCCACGCCAGCACCGTGACCTGATCGCCCTCGCGCGTGACCTTCGCCTGGCCGAGCTCGATCGTGAAGTCGCCCTCGGGGACCTCGCCCTTGCTCGCGCGATAGATCCGCTTCGGCTCCATGAACAGCACCGGATCGTTCTGGCGCATCGATGCGAGCAGCAAGCCCTTTGCATCGTATGGGTTCGACGGCGCCACCACCTTGATACCCGGGGTGTGGATGAACAGCGCTTCGGGCGATTGGGAGTGATAGTGACCGCCGCGGATGCCACCGCCGACCGGCGTGCGGATGACGACCGGGCAGTGGTAATTGCCGCCCGAGCGATACCGGAACTTCGCCAGCTCGTTCACGATCTGATCGAAGGCCGGGAAGATGAAATAGCCGAACTGGATCTCCGGTACCGGGCGCAGGCCATAGAGTGCCATCCCGATCGCGGTACCGATGATGCCGGCCTCCGCGAGCGGCGTGTCGATGACGCGATCGCCGCCGAACTCTTCGTAGAGCCCGCTGGTCGCGCGGAACACGCCGCCGAACTTTCCGATGTCTTCGCCGAGGACGATGACCCGCGGATCGAGGCGCATCTGCGTGCGCAGCGCATCGCGCACGGCTTCGATGATGTTCATCGTGGGCATTCGCGAGCGCCGGTACGTTTGCGGTCCATGTGGTGTCGTGTCAAGGAGAGGCGGCGTGCAATAGTCGCGCGTGCTCTGGATCCTGCTCGTCGTGATCTCGGTGCTCGGTGTGACCGCCGGCGTCGGCGTGATGATGCGGAACCAGAAGAAGCTACCGGCGAAGAGCGATCCAAAGCTGCTCGGCGCAGGTGGCATGTTCGTCGAGCGCACCGTGCGCGATCTGCGCGTCGATGACGTGCTGACCATGGACGGCAAGGACTTCCTGTGTGAAGGCCTGATCTCGTATGACGAGGACGGTCACAAGTGGGTGTCCGGTCGCGTGGTCGATGAGGGCGTTGTCCATTGGCTACTCATGGGCATCGAGCGCGCGGCGAGTAGCTCGACGCGCATGCTCCAGCAAGATGACTCCACTCCGATCACCGGCTACCCGCCGGAGGCGATCGTGATCGGCGAAATCCGCTACGTGCTCGACAAGCGCGGCGCCGCGACCTGTCAGCTGTTCGGCGATGTCGGTCCGCTCGGCGCGCTCAAGAAGGATCGCCCGGCGGGTCACGTCGAGCGCTGCCGATGGTGGCTATACGGCGCGCCCGGCGAGGACACGTTGCTGGTCGAGCAGTGGGGGTCCGATTACCGCGTGCTGCGCGGCAAGAAGATCGTCGATGGCACGGTCGAGCTGATTCCGGGCTCCTGAGCTGACTCGGCAGCTAGCGAGGCAAGTCGAAGACGAAGCTCGTGCCCTTGCCAACCTCACTGGAGGCGGTCAGCGTGCCGCCGTAGGTCGTCACGATCTCTCGCGCGACTGGTAGGCCGAGTCCGGTGCCCTTGTCCTCGGGCTTGGTCGTGAAGAACGGGTGGAAGATGTTCTCGAGCTGATCCTCGGGAATTCCGGAGCCGGTGTCGTGGACCTCACAGACCGCCCGCTTGCCGTCGACGCTCGGACGAACGTCGATGGTGATCTTGCCGGTCGAGCTGCCGATCGCATCGACCGCGTTGATGACCAGATTGACGAGGATCTGTTCGATGCGCATCCGGTTGACGGTGACCAGGATCGGCTCCGTCGACAGCTCGCAGGTCAGCTCGACGCGAGACAGCTTGCCGGCGCCGCGCAGCATCGCGATGACGTCCCGAATGACCTGGTTGAGATCGAGCGGCTGCACGTGATCGGGCCCGGGACGCGCGAGCTGCATCAGCCGCTGACCGTGCGCCGTGATGTGCTCGGCGACGCGTTCGAGATCTGGAAGGATCTGCTTCGCGAGCGCAGCCACATCTTCGTTCGCGGCGATCGCGGCGGCGAGCTCGTCGACGGCGGCGACCTGGATCTGCGCGATGTTGCGCAGCTCGTGACCCACACCACCGGCGAGCGTGCCGAGCGTGGCGCGACGTTCGGCGAGCAGGAGCGAGCCGCGGGTCTCGTCGAGCTTTGCTTCGATCGAGGCGTTGAGCGCGCGGAGCTCAGCTTCGGCGTGACAGCGCCGCTTGATCTCTTCCTCTTTATCGAGCAGCAGCTGGCGCAGCTCGCGGATGTCGCGCGCGACCAGCACGATGCCCTGCAGTCCGCCCTGCGCGTCGAGCACTGGCGAGCCGGTCACGGACACCGGGATGCGTTCGCCGTTCGACGTCAGTAGCCACGATTTTTCTCGTCGGAGGACATCGCCGTCTTCGATTCGCTTGCGGACGATCGTGCGAAGTCCCGAGCTGTCATCGACGAGCAGCTTCGCGATGGGCAACGTCTTGAGTTGCTCGGCCGTATAGCCGGTGATCTGGTGGGTCGCGGTGTTGGTCAGCGTGATCCGCCCCTCGACATCCACGACCAGCACGGCATCGACCATTGCCTCGATGACGTTGTCGAACACCTCCAAAAAATCGTATCACGCTACAGTGCAGCGTGGCCCGGTGCCCCACCTGTCACCGACGTCTATTGTCGGGGCGACCATGCGCCGAACATGGGGGTGCGGCGGAGTCGTCGTCGCAGGCAGCCGTCGGGACCGCCCCGGACTGGATGCGACCGCTCGTCGACATCTGTATCGGCAGCGGCGGGTTCGCGTCGGTGTGGCAGATCGTCGGAAGCCCGACAGTTCTCAAGGTCGCGCACGCCAACCACGAGCTGGCGCGCGATCGCATGGCACGCGAGGCCGAGGCGCTCGGAGCGATCGGTCCACCGGCCACGCCTGCGCTGAGCGGTCACGGGATCCTTGCAGACGGCCGCGCGTGGATCGAGATGGAGCGGGTCGCCGGGACGAACCTCGGAGACATCATCGCGGCGGGCCCGCTGCGCGCCGACCATGTGATCGTGCTCGGGATCCGGATCGCCGAGGCGCTCGCCCTCACGCACGAGGCCGGCTACACGCATCGCGATCTCAAGCCCGACAATATCGTGCGCCGCGCCGATGGCTCGCTGGTCATTCTCGACCTCGGCCTTGCGCGCAAGTTGCCCGACGATCCCGGCGATCCGAATCGCGCCGGCGTGCAGGTCGGATCCGTCGAGTACATGGCACCGGAGCAGGCGCTCGATGCGACGACGGCCCGCGGGGCCGCCGATATCTATGCGCTCGGTTGCATCCTTTACGAGCTGTGTAGCGGGCGGCCGCCGTTCGTTGGCGACGCCGCGGCGCTCGAGCGAGCACACGCCGCCCTGCGCCCGCCGCCGCTCAGCGCGCTCACATTGGTTCCAGCCGCTCTCGAA
>JACCYD010000851.1 GCA_013696695.1 Deltaproteobacteria bacterium
ACCTCGCACACCACCACGGCGACCTCGACGAAGTCGTTCGCGGTCAGCAAGCGATCCGCCACCACGCGCCACCGAACCGCCGCGGCGCGGATCGGTTGAGAGCCTTTTGCCAACGTCGAACCTTTGAACAACACGTGACCGTTGTCGCAGATTCGCGAGCTATCTCGCCACAGCCCTTACGGGCACACGTCGGCAACTTAGAGCTCACCCGATCGGGTACCCCTGACGACCAGGCATCTTCGTCGACCCGCAGGCGATCACTGGCAGAGTTCGGTTCTCACCCGAACGGGTACTAGTGGGATCGCGTTCGCTGCGGTCTTGTACGTCGAGCATGTGTGGTGGTGAGGACGTGAGCACGTGACGGATTCCGTCGGCGTGTATCTCGGATCGTTCGCGATCGCGGTGGTGTCCGGCGTCCTGCCGGTCGTCAATGCCGAGCTCTACCTGATCGGGATCGTGCTCGCGATCGGCGGCATCCCCGAGGCGCTCGTCCTCGCGGTGTCGATCGCGGCCGGGCAGATGATCGGCAAGGGGCTGCTGTATCAGGCAGCGCGCGGCGCGACGCGGCTCGGCACGCGGCGCGGGGGGCGCTTCGCGGTCAGGCTCGATCATGCGCGCACGAAGGTTGGTCGCTGGCGGAGCAAGCCGTACAGCGCGCTGTTCGTGTCGGCGAGCGTCGGCCTGCCGCCGCTCTATCTCGTCACGCTCGTCGCTGGAATTCTCGACATCCGGTTTCGCGCGTTCCTGCTCGTCGGGTTCGCGGGTCGCACGCTGCGGTTCGGAACCATCGGCGTGCTCGCGGCACTTGCAACACGAGCGGGCCAACGCTGAGGAGCTCTCGATGAATCGTCTGTCTTCTATCCTCCAAGGCCTCGGCATCGGCATGCGCGCCGTCGTCGATCGGCATCATCCGATCCTCGCGCAGGTCGTGCCGATCCGGCGCTGCAACCTCGCCTGCGGCTACTGCAACGAATACGACAAGGTCTCGCCACCAGTGCCGACCGCGGAGGTCCTCGGCTGGCTCGACAAGCTCGCCGAGCTGCGCACCGAGATCGTGACGCTCTCGGGTGGCGAGCCGATGCTGCACCCCGATGTCGACACGCTGATCGCCGGCATCCGCTCGCGCAAGATGATCGCGGGCCTGATCACGAACGGCTACTTCCTCCAGCCCGAACGCATCGAGCGGCTCAACGACGCCGGCCTCCAGTACCTCCAGATCAGCATCGACAACGTACGCCCGACGACGTCTCGAAGAAGAGCCTCGCCGTGCTCGACAGCAAGCTACAGAACCTCGCGCGCCACGCGACGTTCCAGGTCAACGTCAACTCGGTGCTCGGCGGCGGCTGCAAGCGTCCCGAAGACGCGCTCGCGATCGCCCGCCGCGCGAAGGAGCTCGGCTTCTCGACCTCGATCGGCATCATCCACGACGGCACGGGTCACCTCACCGCGTTGTCCGAGCGCGAGCGCGCCGTCTACGACGAGGTCGTCGCGATCAGCGCCGGCGTCTACACGCGCATCAATCGCTTCCAGCAGAACCTGATCGAGGGCAAGCCCAACGACTGGTCGTGTCGCGCCGGTGCTCGCTACCTCTACATCTGTGAGCGCGGGCTCGTGCACTACTGCTCGCAGCAGCGCGGCTTTCCCGGCACACCGCTCGCCGCGTACACGCGCGACGACATCGAGCGCGAGTTCGACACCGTCAAGACGTGCGCGCCGTACTGCACGATCGGCTGCGTCCATCGCGCATCGTCGCTCGACAGCTGGCGCGGCTCGCAGAAGCAGCTCCCCGCACCACGACCTGAACTGATCACGATCGGCAGGAGGCCACCGCATGAACATCAAGTCGCTGATTCGCAGCGTTCCGGACTTTCCGAAGCCGGGGATCCGGTTCCGGGACATCACGCCCCTGCTGGCCAGCAGCACGGGGCTCCGCCACATCACCCGGGAGCTAGCGAATCGCTATGAGGGCAAGGTCGACAAGGTCGCGGCAATCGAGGCGCGCGGCTTCATCTTCGGTTCGATGCTCGCGCACGCACTGAACGCAGGGTTCGTTCCGATCAGGAAGCCCGGCAAGTTGCCGGGGGAAACGATCGGCCACAACTACTCACTCGAGTACGGGATCAACCGCGTCGAGCTGCACGTCGACGCCGTCGCGCCGGACGAGCGCGTGGTTGTCGTCGACGATCTGCTCGCCACCGGCGGCACCGCGCGGGCCGCGCTCGCGCTTCTCGAACGCTTGCACGCCAGGGTCGTCGGTTGCGCGTTCGTGATCGATCTGCCCGAGGTCGGCGGGCGCGCGAAGCTCGAGCGCGCGGGCTACGAGGTCCACGCGCTGTGCTCCTACGTCGACGCCGAGTGAGTCAGCGCTTGAAGCGGTTCGCGAGCTTCAACAGGATCTCGATGTCGGAGTCGTCGAGCTCGAGGATCACCGAGGTTAGCTGTCGCGCACTCCGACCAAACGCTTCGTGGCCCTCCGCCGCGCGCACGGATCGTTCATCCGCGAGCAAGCGATGCAGCGGCACGCCGAGCGAATTGGCGAGCTCCGCGAGCACGTCGAGCGTGGGGCGGCGCTGTCCGACTTCGATCCGTGCAACGTAGCTCGCACCGATTCCTGCACGCTCGGCCAACTGCTCCTGCGTGAGACCGGCACGAGTACGCATCCGCGCGATGCGCCCGCCGAGCGTCCGGTACCAAGAGACATCCATCTCAGGCACCATGCGTAACGAGATGCGTCGATGCCATAGCCTGCGAGTCACATAATTTGACTCTCACGTGCGTCGGAAGACCTGCGGGTTATTTGGAGAAGTGCCGACGACAACCGTGAACGCGCGAAGACCTCATCGAGCGCCTCCGCAGCCGTGGCAGAACCGCACGGCACTCACCGGAATGAGACTGACTCGGAGGGCACCAGAGCTTCCAACGATCTCGAAGCCTTGCGAGAATACTCCCGATGCTCTGGGTCCAACTCGTTCGCAAGAAGCGCGATGCTCATCCGCTCACCGACGACGAGATTCGCGCGTTCATCGCCGGGGTGACGGACGGTTCGATCCCCGACTACCAGCAAGCCGCGATGCTGATGGCGGTGTTCTTTCGCGGCCTCGACGATCGAGAGCTCGCGACCTGGGCCGATGCGATGACGAGATCGGGCGACGTCCTCGACCTGTCGTCGATCGCGCGCAAGAAGATCGACAAGCACTCCACCGGCGGGGTCGGCGACAAGATCTCGATCCCGCTCGCACCGGCGGTCGCCGCGTGTGGCGTCGCCGTTCCGATGGTGTCGGGCCGCGGCCTCGGGCACACAGGCGGCACGCTCGACAAGCTCTAGTCGATTCCTGGCTTCCGCGTCGATCTCGACGTCGATCGATTCGCGAAGCTCGTCGACGAGCTCGGTGTCTGTCTGATCGGCCAGACCTCGCGCATCGCGCCCGCCGACAAGAAGCTCTACGCGCTCCGCGATGTCACCGCGACTGTCGAATCGCTGCCGATGATCGCATGCTCGATCATGTCGAAGAAGCTCGCCGAGGGCATCGACGGCCTGGTCATCGATTGCAAGGTCGGCCGCGGCGCGTTCATGAAGACGATCGAGAAGGCCCGCGAGCTGTGCGGGCTGATGCAGGCGATCGGCCGGCGCGCCGGCAAACAGATCACCTGCGTGCTGACCGATATGGACGCTCCGATCGGCCGCACGATCGGCAACGCCCTCGAGATCCGCGAGTCGATCGAGGTGCTGCGCGGCGGCGGCCCCGCCGACACCCGGGAGCTAACCCACGTGCTCGGCGCCGAGATGCTGGTGCTTGGCGGCGTCGCAAAAGATGCCGCCGACGGCCGCGCACGAATCGAAAAGGCGCTCGCGGATGGGTCCGCGCTCGAGGTGTTCCGCAAGGTGGTCGCCGCGCAGGGTGGCGATCCGAAGGTCTGCGATTCGCCCGGGAGCGTGCTTCCGAAACCGGCCCATCGCGACGAGCTCACGCTGTCGCCTGGCCGCGTGGTCGCGATCGACTCGGAGGCGCTCGGCATCGCCGCGCTGATCCTGGGAGCCGGTCGCCGCACCAAGGAAGACAAGATCGACCCGTCCGCCGGGCTCGTGGTCGACGCATACCTCGGCGAGGTCATCGAGCCGGGCGCCGCACCGCAAGTGATGCTCCAGCACAGCCTGCCGCCAGGAGATGGCCGCATCGCCGAGGCGCGTGCGATGATCGAACGCGCCTTCGTGATCGAGCCCGCCGATATCGATCGTCCTAGCCCCCTTCCCCTCCGCACGTCGCGGATCCTCGAGGTCTTGCGATGACGAGCGGGCCAACAATGAGCGACGATCTCTACGAACGCGTGCAGACCGCGGCGGGGGCGATCCGCAAGGCCGCGTCGGGTCCGGCACCCAAGGTTGGCCTGATCCTCGGCTCGGGGCTCGGTGGGTACGCCGACAAGCTGACCGGTGCGAAGGCGATCGACTACGGCGACATCCCCGGGTTCCCGCGCTCGCATGTCGTCGGCCACAAGGGCCGGCTCGTGATCGGCGCGCGCGAAGGCGTCACCTGCGCGGCACTCCAGGGTCGCGTCCACCTCTACGAGGGTCACTCCGCCGCCACCGCCGCGTTCCCGGCACGCGTGTTGATCGCGCTCGGATGCAAGGTCCTGATCGTCACCAACGCCGCGGGCGGGCTCGATCCGTCGTGGCCGCCGGGCACGTTGATGCTGATCCGCGATCACATCGACATGCTCCGCGATCACGCGTTGCGCGGTCCCAACGACGAGCGGCTCGGCCCGCGGTTCCCCGACATGACGAAGGCGTACGCGCCCGAGCTGCGCGCGCTGGTCACGCGAATCGCCGTGGCCGCGAGCATCACGCTCCAGGAGGGCATCTACGTCGCGATGCCCGGGCCGACCTACGAGACACCGTCGGAGGTCAGGATGCTGCAGACGCTCGGTGCGCACGCCACCGGCATGTCCACGGTGCCCGAGGTCTGCGTCGCTCGTCACATGGGAGCGCGGGTGATCGGCATCTCCTGCATTACCAACCAGGCCGCCGGCATCACCGGTGCCGAGCTCTCGCACGAAGAAGTCACCGAGACGGCGACCCGCGTGCGCGCGACGTTCGAGCGGCTGCTCGACGGCATCCTCGGCGGTCTGATCTCGACGGGAGAGTTGTCATGACGAGTGGGACGAAAGACCTCGACGCCCTCGCGATCGCCGCGCAGCAGCTGGCGCACGCGCCGTACTCGAAGTTCCACGTCGGCGCCGCGATCGAGATGTCGAACGGTCAACGGTTCTCCGGCGCGAACATCGAGAACGCGTCGTACGGGCTCGCGATCTGCGCCGAGCGCACGGCGATCTTCGCCGCGGTGCTCGCCGGTGCGAAGCAACTCGCACAGGTCTCGGTGTGCTCCGACTCCTCGCCACCGGCCTCGCCGTGTGGCGCGTGCCGCCAGGTGCTGCTCGAGTTCTCGCCGGATCCGACCGCGGTCACGGTCGTCTCGATCAACCCGAAGGGCGAGCGCCGCTCGTGGACGCTCGCGCAGTTGATCCCCGACGGCTTCACGGGAAAAGAGCTCCCCTGATGAGCGAGCTGGTGCTCCGCGGCGGAACGATCCTGACGATCGATCCGCAGCACCGAGTGCTCACCGGCGACGTCGCGTGCAGGGACGGCGCGATCGTCCAGCTCGGCGGTAGCTACACGCCTGACACGGCTGACTATCAGATCGTCGACTGCACCGGCTGTCTCGTGATGCCCGGCCTCGTCCAGGCGCACGTCCACACCTGCCAGACGCTCGCGCGCGGCCGCGCCGATGATCTCGAGCTGATGGACTGGTTGCGCGGCGTGATCTGGCCGTACGAGGCGAAGCTCGATGCCGAGGCGATCACCGCCGCCACCGAGCTCGCGTGCGCGGAGCTGCTGCTCGGTGGCACCACCGCGATCCTCGACATGGGCACGGTGCATCACACCGAGGAGGTGTTCGCTGCGGCCGAGCGCTCCGGCATCCGCGCGACGATCGGCAAGGCGATGATGGACGCGCCCGATCCGCAGATTCCGGCCGGGCTCCGCGAATCGACGAAGGCCTCGCTCGACGAGTCGGCGAAGCTGATCAAGCGATGGCACGGCGCCGCCGGCGATCGCTTGCGCTACGCGTACGCGCCGCGCTTCGTGCTGTCGTGTACCGACGAGCTGCTCCGCGAAGTCGGCGCCCGGTCGAAGGCGCAGGGTGGCGACGTCCGCATCCACACCCACGCGAGCGAGAACCAGGGCGAGATCGCGCTGGTTCGCGAACGGTTCGGCAAGGACAACATCGAGGTGTTCGCGGAGCTCGGCCTGCTCGGCGATCACTGCTGCATCGCCCACTGCATTCATCTCTCCGCGGCCGAGCGCGCACTGCTCGCGAGCACCGGCACGCACGTCTGTCACTGCCCGTCGTCGAACCTCAAGCTCGCGTCGGGCGTCTGCCCGGTGCCGGAGCTCATCGCGGCGGGCGTGTCGGTCGCGATCGGTGCAGATGGCGCGCCGTGCAACAACAACCTCGATGGCTTCCTCGAGCTCCGGCTCGCGGCGC
>JACCYD010000859.1 GCA_013696695.1 Deltaproteobacteria bacterium
GCACGGTGGCATACAGCACGTCCGGCACCGGTAGCTCGTGGGCGACCAACCAGCGGATCAGTGGCGCATTCGCGTCGAACGACTCCTCGAGGCTCGATTCGGCGGACGCGATCGCGTCACCGAGCACGGCCGAGAGCACGCGCTCGCGGCTGCCGGGGAGCAGCGCCGACAGCGAGAGCTCTGTTCCCGGGAAGTGGCGGTCGATCGCGCGCTGCGCCGCGAACACGTCCGCGGTCTGGAACGCTGCCGAGAGCTCGTCGACGATCGTCGCCCACTCGGGTGGAGACGGTGGCGGCCGGACGCCTCCAGTGATGTGCTGCTCGCCGAGGTGCAGACCGGCAAAGCAGAGCTGGGTGACCGCCTCGGTCAGTCGCGAACGCACACACACGGTACCGGCGACGATCCGCGAACGACCGCTGCGCCGCTCCATGCGATCGATGAAATCGACGACGTAGCCGTACTCGCGGAATGGCTTGGTGGCCTCGTCCTCGACGAGGGTCAACACCGCGACGTGGGCGCCGACCTTGGCGGGATCGACGCGCGCCGGACGCACGCGCTGCGCCCACACCCGGCGACCATCGCCCTCCTCCGCCATGTTGGATTGCGCCGCCGACATGCGATCGATCAAGGCGGCCTCGACCTCGTGGCCACCGACGTCCTCGAGGAGCTCGGCCGCGCGCAGTGCGTACTGCATGCACTGCACGGTCTCGATGCCCGACAGCTCGTCGAAGAACCAGCCGCAGCTCGTGTACATCAGCATCGCGTGACGAGCCATCTCCATCAGCGACAGCGCCCGCACGCGTTCGTTCGCATCGAGCTGATGCGACGCGTGGGTGGCGAGAAAGCGATCGCGAGCCGCCACACTGCGCTCGAGCAACACGTCGACGTACGCATCGCGCGCCACCCACGGATCGTGGAACAACACGCGACCGACGCCCTCGAGCGCGCCGCTGCATTGCTCGCGCAACCAATCGAACGCGTCGCGCAGCGGCCGGCGCCAGCGCTGATTCCAGCCCGGTTTGCCACCGCTGTTGCAGCCGCAGTCCTCGCGCCAGCGCTCGATGCCGTGCACGCAGCTCCACGAGCTGTCCTCGACGAGCTGCACCTCCCAGGTCGCCGGAATGCGCGCGCGGAACTCGGCGTAGTTGGTGAGGCGCGTGCCGTGCCAGCCATCCTCGACCTGCGCGAGTGCCCAGGCGAGCGCCATGTCGCCGTAGCGATGATGGTGCCCGTAGGTCTCGCCGTCGGTCGCGATGTGACACAGCGTCGGCTCGCCACCCTCGGCGGGATTCCGACCGATCATCCGCGAGATGATCTGGTGACCGTCGGACAGCAGCCGCTCGAATGCGACGGCCTGCGAGACACCTCCGTCGTAGAAGAACAGATCGATGGTCCTGCCCGACGGCAAGTAACACTTGTACGCGCGGCCCGGATCGACCGACGTGTTGCGCCACTGTCCGTTCGGAGGCCGCCACGCCTTGGCCTGACGCGGGGCGAGCACGGTGAACGAGATGCCCTCGGCGGCGAGGGCCTCGAGCGAGGCGGTGTTCGCCGCGCACTCCGGCAGCCACATCCCCTCGGGCTTGCGGCCATAGCGCGCCGTGAAGTCCGCGATGCCCCAGCGCACCTGGGTCTGGCGATCGCGCGGTGACGCGAGCGGCATGATCATGTGGTTGTAGGCCTGCGCCATCGCCGAGCCGTGGCCGCCGAACCGCTCGATGCTCTGGCGATCGGCCTCGATCAGCGCGGCGTGGACATCCGGTGCGTGGTCTTCCATCCACGACATCAACGTCGGGCCGACGTTGAAGCTCATGCGCTGGTAGTTGTCGACGATCTTGATGATGTGGTTCGAGTTGTCGACCACGCGCGCTGCGGCGTTCGGTCGATAACACTCGGCCGTGATGCGCTCGTTCCAGTCGCGATACGGGTGCGCGCTAGGTTGTGGCTCGATCGCTTCGAGCCACGGGTTTTCGCGGGGCGGCTGGTAGAAGTGCCCGTGGATGCAGACCCACTTGTCGTTCACTCTGCAGCAAATACTACGACGCCCAGAGGCGGCGCGGTGATGACGAGCGAGTGCTCGTGACCTCGACAAGCATGATTCTCCGCGTGCATTCCGCCGCGATTTCCGATCCCGCCACCCCCATAGATTTCGGAGTCGGAGTTCAGGATCTCTTTCCAGTACCCGCCACCGGGCACACCGACGCGATAGCCGTCGCGGGGCACCGGGGTGAAGTTAGCGACCACGACCACCGGCCTGTGATTGCCGCTGACCGAGGCGTCGACGCCCGAGAACCGCGCGTACGCCAGCACGTTGGTGTCGCGATCGTCGCCGACCAGCCACTTGAAGCCCCACGGCTCGCAATCACCGCGGTGCAGTGCGGAGTAGCTGCGATAAGCGCCGTTGAGATCGCCGATCCAGCGCCCGATGCCCGCGTGCGCCGGATGCGCGCCGAGCGCCCAGTCGAGCTGGGTGTCGTGATTCCAGTCGCCCCACACGCCGAGCTCGTCGCCCATGAACAGCAGCTTCTTGCCGGGCAGGGTCCACTGGTAGCCGTAGAGCAGCCGCAGTGACGCGTACTTCTGCCACGGGTCACCGGGGATCTTGTCGATCAACGAGCCTTTGCCGTGGACGACCTCGTCGTGCGACAGCGGCAGCACGTAGTTCTCGGCGTTGACGTAGAGCGACCGGAACGTCAGCTGATCGTGATGGTGCTTGCGATGGATCGGATCGCGGGCGAGGACTGCCAGCGTGTCGTGCATCCAGCCGAGGTCCCACTTGAAGCCGAAGCCGAGGCCGCCGTGCTCGGGCGGACGCGTCACCCCGCCCCACGCCGTCGACTCCTCGGCGATCGTCTGGATGTCGGGGAACGCGCCGTACGCCGCGCGATTGAAATCCTGGAGGAACGTGATCGCATCGCGATCGTGATTCGAGCCGTCCTCGTTCGGGACCCACTCGCCGGCCTTGCGCGAGTAGTCGCGATACAGCATCGACGCGACGCCATCCACGCGCAGGCCGTCGATGTGGTAGCGCTCGAGCCACGAGATCGCCGACGAGATCAGGAACGACTTCACCTCGTGGCGGCCGTAGTTGAAGATGAAGCTCGTCCAATCGGGGTGGAAACCACGCCGCGGATCGGCGTGCTCGAACAGGGCCGTACCGTCGAACAAGCCGAGGCCGTGCGCATCGGTGGGGAAGTGCGCCGGTACCCAATCGATGATGACGCCGATGTTGCGGCGGTGCAGACCGTCGATCATCGCCTTGAGATCTTCGGGCGCGCCGTAGCGCGTGGTCGGCGCGAAGAAGCCGGTGACCTGGTAGCCCCACGATCCGTAGAACGGATGCTCCATCACCGGCATCAGCTCGATGTGCGTGAAGCCGAGGTTCCCGACGTGCTCGCCGAGCTGCTCGCCGAGGTTGTAATAGCCGAGCACCTGGTTGTGATCGCGCCGCCAGGAACCGAGGTGCGCCTCGTAGATGCTCATCGGTGCGGTGCGCGTCTGCTTCGCGCCGCGGCCGGTCATCCACTCCTGATCGCCCCACTCGTACTGGTCGTGCCACACGACCGATGCCGTCGCCGGCGGGTGCTCGGCACGCGCCGCGAATGGATCGGCCTTGTCGCGCTTGACGCCATCGGCGCCGACGATCGCGTACTTGTAGCGGGTGCCGTGGCCGATGCCGCGGATCACGCCTTCCCAGATCCCCGACGAGTCGCGCGCCGTCAGCGGGCTCTGACCGTCGCGCCAGCCATTCCAATCGCCGATCACGCTGGCCGACTTCGCGTTCGGGGCCCACACCGCGAAGTACGTTCCGCCATCGACGACGTGCGCACCGAGCTTGTCGTGAAGGCGGTAGTGCGTCCCCTGGTTGAACAGATACAGATCTTCGGCGGTGAGCAAGGACGTCATCGAGGGCGCGCAGCATACTCGCCCGAGACGTCAAGTTCACGCCTCCCAACGCCTTCAGCGCGCGGTCAGCGAGGCGCCCAGCCGAGATAAAACCCCACCATCATTCCCGTCGGGTCGAGGTCCATCTGATCGACGTGGCGCTTGGTGACACCGACCTCGAAGCCCAGGCGCAGCGGGCTGCCGAGGTAGATGTAGTCGCCGAATACCACCTCGGTGAGGACGTCGCGGTTCTCGCCGATCACCATGCCGCGTGCGGCCACATAGATCGCGCTCTTACAGTTGATCCGCAGCAGCCCACCTTCGCGTTGCGAGATGCGGAGCTCGGCGCGAAGCCCGGCACCGATCAGCGCTTCCGCGCGATCGTCGTGGATCAACCCGCCCGCGATCAGCTCGGGCACCAGGGCGACGCCGACGTTGTAGCCGCGGCGATCGGGGTATGGCAGCGGTGCGTCTTCCCACGCGAGGGTGACGCGCATCCCCGAGGCGGTGTCGATGATGCTCTCCGAGTCGGGACCTTCCTGCATGACGCCGAGCCCGCCCACGGTGATGGTGGTCGCTCGCTCCTCGGCACGCGCTTCGGAGCCCAGCACGGCAACGACCCCGAGTACCCAACCAGCTCTCATGCGCGGACTCTACACCCGGCCTCCAACTCCTCTACGATAGATCCGTGCGCTGGCGTGTCCTCGCTGTGATGCTGGTCGCAGCGTGCGGCAGGATCGGACTCGAGTCGCCGTGAGCACCGAGCAAGAGCATCGCCGCGCGCTGTTCCTGCTCGGCTTGTGCGGCCTGTTCTGGAGCACGGCCGGCGTGCTGATCAAGCTCGTCGACTGGCACCCCGGCGCGATCTGGTCCGCGCGCTGCGCGATCGCCGCGGTGTTGCTCTACGCGATCAAGCGCCCGAGCTTCACGGCGATCACGCGCGCCGAATGGGGCGCCGCCGTCGCGCTCGCGGCGACCACCGGCCTGTTCATCCTCGCGAACAAGCTGACGAGCGCAGCCAACGCGATCCTGATCCAGTACTCCGCGCCGGTCTGGGTCGCGCTGCTCGGCCGCTGGTTTCTCGGCGAGCGGGCAAGCCGCCTCGACTGGCTCGCGATCGGCCTCGTGCTCGGCGGCATCACGCTGTTCTTCTTCGATCAGCTGTCGTTCGACCACACGGCCGGCAACATCGTCGCACTCGCCGCCGGCGTCTCGTTCGCGTTCGGCGCGATGACGATGCGGATGGTCGGGCGCACGCCGGG
>JACCYD010000874.1 GCA_013696695.1 Deltaproteobacteria bacterium
GATCGGCGATGCCGGAGCAGGCGTGCGTTGATCGCCGCGGATCCCGAGGATCCGATGCTTCTGGTCTGGTTCACGAAGGCGCTCGTCGATGCCAAGCACGGCGAGGCACTCCAGACGGTCGACGCGGGCCTCGCGAAGGCCGCCGCGCTCGCGGTGAACCCACCGAGCTGGGACGAGTTGATCTCGATCGCCGCGATCTGGAGCGAGCTCGTGCGCTTTCGCGAGACGCTCGACCGCGACACCGCCCGCGAGGCCCGCACTCGGCTTCACGATTGGCTGCTCTCCAAGGACGACGGTAGGCGCGATCTCCTCGGCATCAACATCGTGCGTGCCACGATTGCCGATCACGGCATCGAAGCAACCCGCCTCGAGAAGGCGCTGAAGGTGCCGCTCGCTTCGATGGTTCGCCTCGAGCTCGCGGCCATGCGGGGCGACTTCGCCGCGGCGCTCGACGCGTTAGCGGCGCACCAGACGGAGCGGAAGTCGTTCGACAAGCTCGTGGCGCCCGATGCGCCGCTCCTCGACGCGATCGGAACGGCGGAGGTAACGTTGTGGCTGATGATGGCGGCCAAGCCATCGGTGGATCCGGCGGTTGTCGAGAGATTTCGCGGGCTCGCCTGTCGCCCCGGGCAGTGAACGCCGATTCTTGCCGGCGGGGAGTTTCAAGCGCTTGAAAAAATCTCGCGTGGCCGTGCCATTCTGCGGGGGCTCGCGCACCGAATGGATGAACAACCCCTTCGTCCGTAGGAGCTACCCCATGTCACTCAGAATCTCGCTTCTCGCCGCACTCGCCCCGCTCGCCGCCTGCGCCTCGCAGGTCGATTCCGATCATCAGGGCGAAGCCCTGGCCGAGATCAGCGGATCGGTTCGCAACACGCGGTCGCTTCCGATCGCCGATGGCTCCGAGGTCGTGGTCGTCTGGCAGAACTCGTCCGGCTCCCCCGATTTGACCGGCGCCGATTCGGTCGAGGTCCAGGGCTCGTTTCCCGCGCAGTTCACGCTCTCGATCTTCGAGCCGCCGGCGGATGCGCTGCTCAACGACTTCAACGGGGTGAAGGTCGGCGTCGCGTACATCATCGCGGGCGTCCCCGGCACCAACTGGTCCAACGACGACGAAATCGAGAGCGGCCTGCTCGGCATGGACGTGGATCACCTCCTGGTCTACGTGCCCGACGGCGTCCCCGCGGGAAGCGACGCCACGCTCCTGTTGCACAGCGCGCCCGCACCGGGCTTCCACCTGTTCGGCGTCCACAAGCTCACCGACGAGGAGAGCGCCGCACGTCAGGAATGCATCGACCAGCTCGCGGAGGAGACCCTCGATGCGGTCTACAACGAGTGCGGCGGCCCGGCGAGCTTCGACGACTTCGTGCCGCTCGACACCGATCTCGCCACGCCACTCGATATCGAGCTGATCGACGATCCGTCGACGATCGACGCTCCGAACTGGACCTGATCGTGGGTGCTGGCCTCGACGTCGAAGGCCTGTATCGCAAGTACGGTCACAGCGTGCTGCGTCGTGCCCGCCAGATCCTGGCCAGCGACGACGAGGCCGGCGAAATCTTGCAGGAGATCTTCGTCGGGCTCGTCGCCCGGCCAGAGCAGTTCGAGCAGCGCAGCGCGCCGAGCACGTTTCTGTACGCGGCGACGACGAACGCCTGCCTCGCGCGGCTGCGCGATCGAAAGAACCGCCTGCGCTTGATCGACGAACAAGTGAAACCCTGGACCACCGACATCGATCCGCGCTCCGCCGATGCGGCGCTGATGGTGCGCGGCGTGCTCGCCCAGTTGTCCGAGGAGGAAGCGCGGGCGGCGGTCTACTACCACCTCGACGGCATGACCCACGCCGAGATCGCCGAGGTGCTCGGCTGCTCGCGCCGGCACGTCGGCGACTTGCTCGAGCGGCTCGGCGATCGACTCGCCGCCAGGAAGGACGCATCGTGAACGATCACATCTCCGACCTGCGATGGGATCGGCTGCTCGCCGACGAGCTCCCCGCGGATCAGCGAACGAGCGCGCTCGCCCACGCCGATGGTTGCGCGTCGTGCGGTGCTCGGTATCGCGAGCTACTCGCCGGGCAGGGCGCGTTCAAGCTGCGGCCGGTCCAGATTCCATTCGCGCCGCGTCGCAGTCGCTGGTGGTGGAGCGCCCCGATCGGTGCGCTCGCGGCAGCAGCCGTGCTGGTGCTGGTGGTCACCCGCAAGCCCGCCGAGGGGGAGCGCACGAAAGGCGCCGACAAGCCGGCGCTGTTGCTGTCCGCGGGGCGACCCGGGGCGCTCGTCCCGATGATGGGGAACGACGCGATCCATCCGGGCGATTCTCTGCAGGCCGGTTACACGGCGAAGACCGACGGCTTCGGTGCCGTGATCGCGCTCGACGGCGCGAACCAGGTGCTGACCTACGTCCCCGCGAGTGGCGACGCGATGGTGGCGCTGCCGGCGGGCACCGACCGCTCGTTCCCGAGCAGTACGTTGCTCGACGACGTGCTCGGCAAGGAGACGATCGCGATCGTGTGGTGCGAGGTGGCGCAGCCGCTCGCGCCGTTCGTCGCCGAGCTGCGCTCGACGAACACGCTTGCCGATCGCGACGGCTGTACGATCCGGATCGTCGTGCTCGACAAGGCCGCGCGATGAAGCTCGCGATCGTGGTTGCCGTGGTGCTGGCCGCCGCACCCGCGCACGCCGAGATCGAGCGCTACGCCGTGATCATCGGCCACAACCTCGGCGCCGCCGACGAGCAGAAGCTGCGCTACGCGGAGACCGATGCGACACGCGTCGGCGAGCTGCTGAGCGAGATCGGCGGCGTGCGAGACGAGAACCAGGTCGTGCTCCGCTCGAAGACCGCCGAACAAGTGCGGCGCGCACTGATCGCGACCAACGAGCGCATCCGGGTCGGGCAGCGTGCCGGGCGCGATGCCGAGCTGTTCGTCTATTACTCCGGTCATGGCGATGCCGATTCGCTGCACCTCGGCGATACCCGCTTTGCGTTGCGCGAGCTCGAGGCGCTGGTGCGCGGATCGTCGGCACAGATCCGGATCCTCGTGATCGACTCGTGTCGCTCCGGCGCGGTGACACGCGTCAAGGGGGGCAAGCCGGCGCCACCGCTCTCGCTGTCGTCGAATGTCGACGAGGCGCCGGGCGAGGGCGTCATCGTGC
>JACCYD010000876.1 GCA_013696695.1 Deltaproteobacteria bacterium
GCCCGAGGTTGCCGGCGACGTAGGCCGCGCGGCGGCGCACCATCGGATCGGTGTCGTCGAGCATCGGCGCGACGATGCGAGAGATGGCTGCGCCGTCGTCGGTGGATCGGATCGCGAGCTGGAGCGCCCACAGCACCGCACCGCGGATCGAAGGTGCGGTCGATGTCGCGAGGTCGCCGATCTTGTCGAGCAGCTCGGTGCTCGACGCGAAGGCGCCCATCGCCTGCACGGCGGCTGCGCGCAAGGAATCATCGGTGTCGTCGCGATGCGCCATGGCAGCGAGAGCCGTGCGTTCCCACGCCTGGTCGGCCTCGATCGCGCCGACCGCGCGTGCGCGTACCGCGGTGGGCAGCTCCGCGCGTTCCGCGACCGCGAGCAAGTAGCGCGTGACATCGGCATCGCGTAGCTCGCCGAGAATCTGCACGACGCCTCCCGGATCTTCGGCGAACAGCACCTCGGCTTGTTCGATCACCGTGGCTGTGGGCAACGTGCGCAGCCGGCGCGCGTGGATGGCGCGCACGGCACGATCGGGCTCGCCGAGCGCGACGAGGAAACGCTCGGTGGCATCGCGGCTACGCTCGGCCTTGAGCGCACGCGCCGCTTCGGTGGCCGCGATGCGGACCTCGGGGTGATCATGGCGCGTCAGCCGGCGCAGCATCGGGCTGACCTCGAGCGCGCCGAGCTCTGCGAGATACCGCACCGCCGCGATCTGCACCTCGGGCTCGAGATCGTGATCGAGCACGACGAGCGCGGAATCGCGCGCCGCGGCCGAACGGATCTCGGTGAGTGCGATCAACGCCGCTGCCGCTTCCGTCGGATCGCCGAGCACGAGCGGCACCAACCGATCGATCGCACTCATCGCGCCCATCCGGCCGAGCGCGGCGATCGCGGCGCGGCGCAGCTGCGTCGGCGTCCCGTCACCGAGGAAGCTCGCGACCGCTTCTTCGAGCGCCGGGAACCCGAGACCACCCGCTGCCTGAAGCGCCGCCGCAGCGATGTTCGGATCGCGATCCGAGAGCCGGCGATGCACGAATGGCAACAGCCAGATGTTGCGGAAGCCACGGCCCATCGCTTCGAGCACGCCGCGCCGATCGGCGGCGGTATCCGCGACGCGCGCGGCTTCGAGCAAGGCGAACGCGGCACGCTCGGCGACCTCCCACTCGGCACCCAACGCGCGGCCCGCGAGATCGCCGAGCAACCGGCACGCCTCGAGCCGGGCGCTCCGCGTCGGAGCCTCGATCGCCGAGACCGCCAGGGTCTGGATCGCATCCGCCGCCGTGGTCTCGCCTCGCTCGAGACGAGCACGCAGCCGCTCGGCGCTGGTCTCGTCCGCGACCGCTTCACTCATGGGTGCCCCGACTGTAAGGTGCGGGCACCCGTGCCGTCCCACTTCGCGCTGCCGATCATGCCCACCGCGGCGGACATCGACGAGCTCGGTCACGTGTCAAATCTGGTCTACCTGCGCTGGGTCCTCGACATCGCCACGGCGCACTCGTCGTCGCTCGGCTGGAGCCACCCCGAGTACCGCGCGCTCGGCTCGATCTTCGTCGTCCGCCGCCACGAGATCGATTACGTCGCGCAGGTGCGCGAGGGTGACCCGCTGGTCGGCGAGACCTGGGTCGACAGCTGGAAGCTGGCTTCGTGTATTCGCAAGACCGAGCTACGGCGCGGCGATCAGGTCGTCGCGCGCGCGGCCACCACGTGGGCGATGCTGTCGTTCGCCAGCGGGCGCCCGACGAAGATTCCGGATCACCTCCGCGAGCTGTTCACGTGAGCGCGCGAATCGCGGCGGCGAGCGCAGCCGGCTGCTCGAGCGGCACGTCGTGGCCGCAACTTCCGATCGTGATGCACGGCCGATCGGGATAGGCCTTCGCGATCGCCGCGAACTTGGCATCGTGTTCCCCGACGACGAGCGCGGCATCGCTCGCGACGAGCGCCGGCCGATAATCGGGCATCTCCGCGAGCCCCATCGTCTCGAGGCAGCGGGCGAGCTGCTCGGGATCGAGC
>JACCYD010000880.1 GCA_013696695.1 Deltaproteobacteria bacterium
ATGCTGAACAGCTCGGCGCGTAGTGGAGCCTCGTTCAGCAGGCGCGCATCAGATCCTTGCGGCATCGCCTGGTCGTCGCTTTACCATGTCGGCCGCCGATCCAGAAGATCACTGGCCGTCACGCGATCGGTGATCACCGAGCGCCCGTGTCACGTGTGTTTTGTTCAGTGATCGAACTGGATCGTCGTTGCACGAGCCCGCACATCGCGATCGCGATCAGGCCGGCATCGCCATCTGCACGGCACGTGATGCTTCGATCGTTCCCTCGTCATCGCGACTCCACTGGTGATGTCGACGATGACGAGCACGTGATCATCACGTTGGTCCCATCATCAACGAACGTGGGGCATTTGGGATCCTCGCCATCGGCGCCCACTGACTACTCGACCTGCCGGCCAGAGGTGTCCCGTCGCTGCGTAACCAGCTAGTTTTCCTAGCATTGCCGCGGTACGTCATTTGCTTCTTCTCGCGCGCAAGATGTTGTCCTCCCCTATGCTCCGCAGTCTTTTCATTTCCTCGCTCGTTATCGGTTGCGCCGGCAAGCCCGAGCTCGACCCCAGCGCCCTCGACGCGATCGACGTCAACGAGGCCGGCAAGGACGATTCGTTTCGTCGTCCCACGGTCAAGGGACCGATCGGCATGAACGACGCCGTCACCGGCCGAGTGACACGGACGCGCTCGTTCCACGCCTACGACTTCACGGCCGGCGCACAGTCCGAGCTGGTTCGGCTCGACGTGCGCAGCGCCGTTGGCGAAGACCTGTTCTTGTTGGCGTACCGTCGCTCGGGCAACTTCTGGGTGCTCGCCGACTACAACGACGACTGCGGCGACGGCTCGCTGAACGCGTGCCTCGCCTTGCCGACGACCGCAGGCTCCTATCGACTCGTGGTCACCACCTACGACGCGCTCGTCGGTGCTCCGATCGCGGCCGACTACGAGCTCGCCGTGTCGTGCAAGGACGGCGGCTGCCTCGCACAGGCGTGCGGCGGGCTCGCCGGTCTCGCCTGCGCCGATGGCCAGTTCTGCAACTACGCGCCCGAAGAGATCTGCGGCGCGGCTGATGGGATGGGCACCTGCACGCCAACGCCGGAGTTTTGTACCGAGCAGTTCGACCCGGTGTGCGGTTGCGACGATCAGACGTACGGCAACGCGTGCGAAGCCAACGCGGCTGGCGTCTCCGTGATCAGCCAAGGCGCTTGCGAAGTTGCGTGCGGCGCGCGCGCCGGCGACACCTGCAGCGCCGACCAGTACTGCAAGTTCGAGCTCAACGCGATCTGCGGTCACGCCGATGGGCAAGGCGCGTGTGCACCACGCCCTGAAATCTGCACGCAGCAGTTCGAGCCCGTGTGCGGCTGCGACAGCCAGACGTACTCGAACGAGTGCATGGCCGGTGCTGCGGGCGTCGGCGTGCTCCATCTCGGCGCGTGCGTGCCCGAGCCCGAGTAACCCATCAAATCGCGCCGATCGCGCAGCTACAGCACTTCGATCGTCGCACGGTGGCCAGGCGTCCTTGCGAGCTTGGCGTCACACGTCACGATCGGCGCGGGCAGCACCTCGGCAAGCGCGAGATACATGGCGTCATAGGGAGCCGCATTGTGGCGAAGCTCCCAGATCCGCATCACGAACAGCTCGTGCGAGTGACGAATGAAGTCGACAGCGAGGAAGTCGTCGATCGCTTGTGACGCGTCGGGTGTCGTGATCTGACGTAGCCGTTCGAGGCTGCGGAGTGCGCTGCAGACCTCGAGATCAAGCACGTGCGGCACATGCAGCGTTTCGACACCGATTCGCGTGTTGACGCGTGCACCGCGCGGCGTCCGCAACACCAACTCGGTCGCTGCCGACGCGTCGAGAACGATCACCGAGACCTGGCGTCCCGTTCCGCGCGGATCAGTGCGGCTGGACTCGGCTCGAGATCTGGCCGCGTCACCTTTGCGAGCCGGGCCAGCAGCTCCGCGCGGCTCGGACGCTCGGCTACGCGCTCGAGCTCGAGGAGCAGAAAGTCAGACAACGAGCGTCCCTCGAGTGCGGCTCGCGCCTTGAGTCTTCGATGGATCGAGTCGGGAACATTCCTGATCTGGATCATCTTGGACATGCAATCAACATGTCTTCATGTGACGCACATGTCAAGCCGCAGCCTGTGGGTGATCACTTCTTCGTGAACCGGAGCGTGAAGCGATCGCTCGTGCCGCGCTTCTCGCCTGCCACGCGCGGTGACGTGCTCCAGTCGCGTGGATCATCGGCATGGCGAAGCACGTCGCTCGACCCGTCGAGCACGAAGCCGGCCGCGAGAACCTCCTGCTTCACGACCTCCTCGTCGATGCGATGTAGCGTCTCGGTGTCGCGCGTACCGCTGCCAGCCGCGGCGCTGTGATCGACGATGCCGTAGACGCCGCCCGGCTTGAGCGCGTCGAACACCGCCTTGTTCATCTTCGCGCGGTCGGCCTTCCAGTTCACGGTGTCGTGATAGTTGAGGATCGTGATCACCGCGTCGAGGTCCTTGGCGTCCGCGAGCGGAGCATCGACCAGCTGCTCGAGCGCGACCACACCGGCCATCACCGGCTTCGCCGCGCGCTCGCTCCACGGCTTGCGTGCGAAGCGATCGAGCATGTCCTTCGTGTTCTGCGCCCACACCTTGCCGTCCTTGCCGACGGTGCGGACGATCAGCTCCGTCGTGTAGCCGCCACCGGCGACCAGATCCGCGACCTTGTGGCCAGGCGCGATCCGGAAGAAGGCGAGCACCTCGCCTGGCTTTCGCCCTGCATCGAGGCGGCGATCGTCGACCGTGCGATCGGTCGCGGCGATCGCATCGCGGATCGGTTGCGGCACGTCGGCCGCGGGCGTGTACGGCGCGGGCGGTGCGAGTGCGGCGGAGCCCGAAGCGGAGCCCGAACCCGCGGAACCCGACGACGATCCAGCCGCCGAGCCAGGTGCGGTCCCGCTCGCAGATCCAACTGTCGGCGGCGCTTCCTTGGATTCGGTCTTGTGGCCTGACTTGCAGGCCACGGCCAGGAGGACGATCGCGATCGCGTACTTCATCCCTCGCTTCTACCGCTCACCTAGTGGCCGAGCCAGTATCGTGAGTCACGAGTCTGCGGCTATGGCTCGAGGCAATAGATGTGGCTCGATCCCGGCCACCGATCGCACGCCGCCGAGTACCCGCTGAAGAAGTTTGACTCGAAGATGTCAGTGAAGTTGCCGTTTCCTGTCGCGTCGTTCCTCGACCAGTTGTTGCACGTCGTGCCGTTTGTTCCGACGTCGCGTGGCCGGAGCGCGCCCGTGTACGCCACTCCGAACTGTTGATCGTTGTAGGTGCCGTCTGCGCGCACGTCGATCGGTGCCGTGATCTGTTGATCGAAGAGCGCCGTCGCGGTCGGTGCGACCTCCACTCCATCGACACGGACCCACGGTGGGCCGCCTTCGTTGAACCGAGATGCAGCGCTCGCAGCCGTGGTGGCGAGCAGCGCCTTGAACGTACCGGCGTTCGCGAGACCGGCTGCGGTGGCCTCGCCGCGGCACAGCGTATCCGCGCCCGCGATGCCGGTTGCCGCGTCGAAGTTTGCCTTCGACACGAACGCCTTCCGACCGGATGCCGGAGTGATGGTGAGGGTCGAGACGCGATCGATACCGAGGCAGTAGAGCGAGGTCGGCATGTTGCAATCGCCCCCGGCCGCATTGGTCCAGCCGACGGTGCCAAACCGCGCGAGCCCGACGAGCTGCTTGAAGCTCGCGCTCACCGCGGCGGTCGTCCACCCGCTGCAGCTGCCATCGCCGTTGAGCTGCGACCACTTGCCGTTCTGATCGGTGCCGGTGGCGACGAACACGTCGACCCGATTGCCTGTCGCATCCAGCGCGACGGGATGAAACAGCTGGTGTTGCATCGTCAGGCTATCCATCGAGTCCGCGACGGGCGCGCCGTCGACACGCACCCATCCGCGAGCGGTCGAAAACCGCGATGCCGCATTCACGGTCGGTGTCGAAAGCCACGCGCGATACGTGCCACCGAGGCCGGCCGCCGCAGCAGCGTCGGTGCAGATCGCGTCGGCGCCTGCGAGCCCCCCGAAGTTCGCGTCGGGCTGCTTCGGGCTGATAAAGATTAGATTTGGCGCGACGGAGCCGGCGCTATCGCCGACGCTCCCGTCGACATCGTCGGGACCGGCGACGCCAGACTCCTGGAAGCCGAATCGGCCACAGCCGACGGCCATGAACAGCAACAGGGTGCGCACTCGTGCCCAGTATCGCTGATTTCGTACGGCATGGAACGAAAAGCTGCCTCGGCGTGTCGCGCCCGAGCAGATCAGTGCACGCCCGGCTCGCGCTATCGTGAGCCCGTGAGCTTGCCTGCGCTGAAGCGTGCCCTCGACGCGCTCGACGAGGTCGCGTGTTGCGAGGGCGTGTTTGCAGCGACCGAGCGCGTCGCGATCATGCTGCCCGACGGTGATGTCGGGGCCGCCGACGATCCGCGGTTCGTCGACTGGCTGCTCGCGCACTCCGAGCTCGCGCCGTTCGGCGATGGCGGCGAGACCAAGCTCGATCCGGCCGTTCGCAACGCGCAGCGGCTTGTCGCGCGCGATCGCGCCACGGTCAACGGCTTCGATCCGGCGCTCGTGCTTCCCGAGATCGAAGACGCGCTGTCGCCTCGCTATCACCTCGAGGCGACGCTGACCGACGTGCTGGTCTATCCCACCGACGGGCGCTTCGCGCGCCATCGCGACACGCCGTACACGCGCGAGCTGGTCGGGACGCTCGTCGTCGGGCTGCCGATCCGTCACACCGGTGGCGCGTTCATCGTCGACGATGGCGCCGGCCCACGCACGTTCGACTGGGGTGAGCCTGTCGCCGGCCTGCCGTGGGTCGCGCTGTTCAGCGACGTCGATCACCTGGTCGAGCCGGTGATCTCCGGTGCGCGTGTGACGCTCGTCTACGCGCTGTCGTCAACAGGCCGCCGGCGCGATGCCGCCACGGCGGCCCGCTACGCTGCGGTACATCGCGCGATCGACGGCCTGACCGACACCGCACCGATCGTGATCCCCTGTGCGCGCCACGTGATCACGGGCGACGCGAAGGCACCCGACCTCGAATCGCTACGCGGCACCGATCGCGAGCTCGCGCAGATCTTCGTCGACGCCGGCTTTCGCGTCGCCGTGCGCAGCTGTGTGATCGCATCGCCGAACAACGGCGCACAGGCCTCTCGCTTCGAACAGCACGAGGACCTGACGCCTGCCCTGATGGCGGCGCCCCTTCCGCCGTCGGTCATCGCGAGCCTCGGTCAGCTCGTCGCGTTCGTGCCGGACACCCACATCAGTAACGATGGTGGTGGTGACTACCCCGACGAGGAAGCGACCTCGCTCGCGCCGTACCTGCTGCCCGGCGTGCCGATCGATCGCTGGGTGATCCGGACCAAGGCGGCGGCCACGCTGATCCACGAAGCGCTGTTCGATCAGTACGGCTTCTTCGGTAACGGTGGCTTCGACGCGTACCTCTACACGCTCGCCGCGCTCGAAGTGACGCGATAGCGGTCGGTCCGCTCCACGAACGGTCTCCGAAAACGAAAGGAGCTGCCGAAGCAGCTCTTCAGAGAGCGGAGAAGCTCTCTCGTTCGTGCGCGAAGGGGGACTCGAACCCTGATGCGACCTCGCGAGAAACTCCAACTTCTCGCGACCCTGCAATGACCACGCGGGGTTGCATCAGCGGTTCGTCCCGGCATGTCTGCCTTGGTCCGGTGTGATCGGCCCAAGCGTGGCAGCCACGTGGCAGCAGAGGAGGTCGTGGGATCGGTCAGCCCGGCTCCTCGGAGGTCGCGGGCGGCGGCTCGAACGGGAGGTTGTTCTCGGCGGTCACTGGGACCTCAGCCACTCGATCGCATGCGGTGTCTTCAACCAGCCGCTGCCATAGTCGCCGACGAACGAGATCGCCTCGCTCTCGTCACCGAACCCGATCATGTCGGGGAGCTGCTTCGGCATCTTTTTCTTCCCGGTCAGATAGGCAGGGACGTGCGGATTCGTGTTCCTCGCCTCGGCCAGAAGTTGTCGTGCATCTTCGCTATCGCCTTGACGACGGAAGGCGATCAACGCGCTCGCGTAGGCCCAGGCCGCGCTCGCGTCGTCCTTGTAGGTGTCGATCAACTCCGCTACCTGGTCGTCACGACCGACATCGAGGAGGCACGCAGCGAGGATGTAGCGGATGCCCTGGTTGTCGCTAGGGTTCAGGAGCAGCATCCCGCGGTAGTTCTCGATCGCTTCGTCACGCTTGCCGGACTCCCACAGGCACTGGGCGAAGGCGAGGCGCGCCCGCATGTAGGGCCGCGTTTCCAGGAGTCCCCAGAAGTGCCCGACGTCCTCGGCGAACGTCTTCGCGCCGAGGGCTCGCTCACCGGCCTCGACGGCCTTCCGGTTCAGCTCGGTCGCTTCGGTGAGATCACGCGTCATCTCGGCGAGCAGGACGTAGGCGTCGGCGCAGTCGGGCGAGATCTCCAGGGCTTGCTTCGCCAGCTCGACGCGGCGTCGCGGATCCCGACTCTCGAAGGCTTGGTAGATCAGCTGCTGCGCTTGGTAGCCTGCGTCTTGCTTCGCGCCACGGCGGCCTCCGTTTCGACCGCCGCCGAAGAGGCTGACCAACGTGCCCTCGAACTCGACCGGACGAATCGGTTCAAGCGCGCCGTTCGTCGTCGCTTTCGCTTTCTTCGGTTTCGCCTTCGAGGGCCTCGATGCCGCCTTCGTGCGTGAACTTCCGCCGGTCTTCTTACGCGTCGCCATCGAAGTCTCCTGGAGTCGTTGTCTTGGCGGGTGATAGCGAGGGTCGTTGGCCACGCGCAAGCGCGCTTGGCAGATCCTGGTCGAAGCTCAGCCGTTCTTGGCCTTTGGACGCCGGAGTCGACCGCTAAGCGTCTCGCTCGGGGACAAGTCCGAATTCGGCGAAGTACGCACCCCAAGCTCACTCACGGCTTCAGGCGGTACTCGCGCTCGACGATCGCGGCAAGCTCTGGACCCTTCCAGTAGGGCTCGATCCACCGGGGGCTACGATCGTTCCATGTCTCGGGCGCGCGTCGCCAATGACCACGAACCAGGGACCGCGCGAACAGCTCGCCATCGGCGCTGCGCTGGAGCTCGCGAAGCGCACGCACGTGCGAGATCGGAATCTTGCCGGGCAGGTGCCAGATATCCTCGCCGCTGTGCATGCTTCGCAACGCCTCGGCGCGACGCTTCGTCGAGGCCTGTTGTTTGGCGTCGCCGCGCGACATCCGTCGCTCGACTTTCTTCAAGGGCGACGCGATCACGTCCCAGCTCGGGGATGACGTCGCATACAAGATTGCGTTGATGACCAGCTGGACGATCTGGCGGAGCTCCGGTGCGTCGAACACCGGATCGGTATTCGTTACATCGGGAAACCGGCTGGTGAGAATTTCGTCGAGCATGTCGTCGGAACCGATGTCGAGATCGCGCGTGAGGATCCACGGCCACTCTCCCGTATTTGCATCGAGCAGGATGCTCAAGTGAAGCCCGAGGGCGCCCGTGTGGGAGGAATCCGCGCGACGTAGACGGTCATCGATCGTACCGTCAGACCCCGGATGTTTGACTGACGGTCGCGTGTCGCGAGCGCCTCACCGATCGTGAGGGTCTCGCGATCGGTGAACATCAGGGCGAAGCTGTCGAACGGAAGCCTCAGTCCTTCCCCCCGCACGTCGAGACGCGTGTGCGCCAGCATGAACGACAGCGACTCGTCGATCCAGAACGTCTTGCGTCGCTGCAGCTCGTGGCTCAACGCGTAGAAAACGTGAACGCTGAGCAGGTCGAGGTCGTTCCACGTCGCGTCTTCGTTGGCACCCGCTTCGAGAAGTGCAGCCGCCAGTGGATGAAAAAACTCCTCGATCCGAGCGCGCTCGAGGACGACTTCGGGAGCGAGAACCTCCGATCCGGTCCATCCCGAGCGCCGCAGACGTGCCGCCGCGTTCTCGACTGCTTTCCGGAAGCCGACAACAAGCTGTCCCATCACCTCGTGTGCGAGCGGGGGAATCGTTGGGAATCGGTGTCGCGGGCTCCTCGGCCATCGCGATCTCCCACCACCATCACCCAGCGACAGAAATGGCGATGTTCATCGGCGTAAGCGGCTCTGAACCATCTGCATCGTCTCGCGTAATAGCGCCGCGTCGGCGTAGCCGTCGCGAGCATCGGTCGCAGCGACGATCACGTGCAACTTGCCGCGCAGATCCTCGTGCTCGAGCTTGTGTTGTAACGCGTCGAAGATCGCCTGCTCGTCGGGAGTCGGGTTTTGTAGACGGGCGTACAGCGCGATCATCTGGCCGATCCCCGGAACGGTGTGGAGGATGGAGATCGAAGCGAGCTGAAGCCATGGTCGAGCATCGCTTCCCGGAACATTGTTCAGCTCGTCGAGACAACGGTCGGCTACACGACTCGCAATGGAAGACAGCCAGACCTCATCAGTTCCATCAGCGGGCTCGGCTCTGAGCGCGAACCACTGCGCGAAGGACAGGATTGCAGGCTTGGCCTCCTCGATCCAATCGAAGACGTCGGGCCACCCGGCGGTCACGTCGGCGGCGCTCAGACCCAAACGAGATAGAGCGTTCGCGAACCGACGGACGCGTTCCACTTGCTCGTCGACCTGGAGCCTCCCCAGTTCTTCGACGATCGGGGACCCCGCGCCGAAGCGGCGCAACAGATGTACCGACATGCGCAGACCATGCCGGATATCCGGGTCGAGGACGAAGCGATCGAGCACGCGAGCGATCTCGAATTCGGCTCGACGCAGCCAACCGACGGTACACAGATTCGCGAGCGCAGCGGAGTCGAGATCGCGCGGCGGGATGCGATCGTTGCGAAATCGAACGTGCTCGAGCGGCGCGCCATGCTCGAACGCTTCCATCGCACGGTCGACGTGATCGTGGATCGCGTCCCAATCGTCCGTCTCGATCGCGAGATCCACCATGGCTTTGACGTCGAGATCATCCACCGTCCCAACCACCGCAGCCTCGCGCGCGGCCAGGCAGCACTTCTTGTACTTCCGGCCGCTCCCGCATGGGCAAGGCTCGTTGCGGCCGACTTCGACGAGTTGCATCGTTCGACGGTATCGGCCTACTCTGACAATCGCGGATCGACGTCGCCCCATCTCCCATGCGCGCGCCAGGGAACGAGTCACATAGTGGCAGTTGGTCGTGGCCTGCAACATCACGGCTCGTGCTCGGTGGTCGTCGCGTGCGGCGAGGTTTTGAAGACACGCACCCGCCGGCCGGTGCCACCGCAAGTAGCTGCGACTCTGCAACGCTTGCGAGAAGCACGATGGAATGGTGCTTCTCGCGTGATGAAGTCGGTCGTTCAGTGGCCGTCGTGCTCAAGACCGGTGCGACGTCACGTCGCCGGCCAATCGGGCCATGGTGGCCCGATTCATGGCCCGATTCCGCCGCGCGACCTCGTACCGCGTTGCTCGAGCGGCACCGGTCATCTTGAGCAGCCCAAGCTCGGTCCGCTTCCTCAGGTGGTTTTTCGCCGTCCGGTTAGGTACCCCGATCGCCTTCTCGTAGTCGGCGGTCGTGATCACCTGTTGCGTGACGAGCCAGGCCCAACCCATCCTCTCGGCTTCGGTCAGTTGGTCGAACAAGCGGCGATCTAAGTTCGCCTCAGCGGATTTGGTGTCGCGATGGAGGGTCAGGACCACGTAGGGCGCCTTGTACGAGTAGCTCGGTAACGGCAGGCCAGCCGCCGTGGCGGTGGTCTTCATCGACTTCAGTCCCAGGCCGCGTTCCTCAGCAAGCTGCATGCTCGCGAACGCGAAGTGCATCACCGGATTGCGGCTGAGCATCGGCGCGTCGAACGTCTGGAGCTGCTCGATGGTGATCGGGGTGACGGGAGCGCCCGGACTGCGCGAGATCGGGTTGGGGAGCTTGTCCTTCAACCACTGGATCGCCTCGTCCGGGATGTTCACAGCGGGGCCGTCGAAGTCGCGCGTCTCTTCGGTGCCGTCGTCGTAGTGGATCGTTCCGAGG
>JACCYD010000917.1 GCA_013696695.1 Deltaproteobacteria bacterium
TCTCGGTGCTGCGCGCGATCACCACCGACGTCAGCCCCGGCAACGCGAGGGCACAGATCGATGCGACGGTGACGGCCGTCGGGAGGGTCGCGATGCTGCGCGCGACTCCGAGCTTCGCGAGCACGACGCGACCGAGCAGGATCTGCGACAGCGCGGTCAGGATGTTGGTCGCGGTGTAATAGATCGCGAAGAACCGCAGCGGCCCTTCATCGCCGGTCGCCTCGACGATCTCGACCTTGAACACGTAATCGAGCGCGGTTGCCGCGATCGCGCCGAAGATCACGATCAAGGCGAGGCCGCGAAGCAGCGGCGTCTTCGCGACCAGCTTGATCGCGGCGCCGGAGTGAAGTGAGGGCGGTGGCACGACATGCGACGAACCGAGCGCCAGCACGTGCTGGAGCAACGCACAGCCGATCTGGAGCCCGGCGAGCACGAGCAGGATGGCGCTGGGCTCGAGGTAGACCGCCGCGCGCTCCACGATCAATCCGCCGACGATGCCGCCGATCGTCGCGCCGAGGCCGATCCGGCCGATGTAGCGCTTCGCGGTCGTCGCATCGAAGCGCTCGTTGACGATCGACCAGAAGCCCGACACCAGCACGGCACCGAACAGCGTCAGGTGGAAGAAGATCAGGATCGCGCCGAGCTGCGGCTCGCGTTCGTACAGCACCCACTCGCCCACCAGCAGCGCCGCGCTGATGGTGTTGAGCACGGGTACCAGCCGGCGCGGGCCATACTTGGACAGCAAGCGGCCGACCAGCACGACGATCGGCAGCGACGCGATCGCGGAGGCGCCGACGAAGAACGGCAGCTGCGTGATCTTGAAGTTCGATAACAGGATCGCGTCGCGCGCCGCCTTGCCGGCAACGAAGCTCGCGATCACGACGAGCGCGCCGATCAGCGCGATCCGCACCGGCCCGCGCTGGTCGTCAGCCATCCCGGGCAGCTGCGCCGTGTCGTTATCCGTGGGCCCCACCTCGACCGTCGAGGCTACCGCAAGGCCCGCGGTGGGTGTCACGACCAGGTCTTCATCCAATCTTCATCAACGACGGGCGTCTCGAAACTGCCGCCCGTGCCAACAGTTGGTGATGGTTCGTCGCGTCGTGCTCGTGCTGATGATCCTCGGGTGGATGGCGCCGTCCGCAACTGCCGAGCCCTGGTATCGCGGCAAGTACGGCCGCAACCGGGTCACCCACCTCACGATCACGGTCGGCGTCGGCACGGCCTGGTTGGCGACCACCCTGTTGAAGGGCTCGCTCGTCAGTGACTGTCGGTGGTGCGAGCCGCCCGGCTTCGATCGCGCGACGCGCGACGCCCTGGTCTGGAACAACACCGGTCGCGCAGGAACCCTCAGCAGCCTCAACGTGTACGTGGTCTCGCCGATCGCCGCGTTCGGCCTGCTCGTCTTGTCCGATCACGACGCCAGCGCGAGCCGCTTGATCGACGACCTGTTGCCGATCGCCGAGACGGTCGTGTTCACGCAGCTGGCCGTACATTTGCTCAAGCTGGGTGTCAAGCGGCAACGCCCGGAGGTGCGCTTCGGTACGGCAACAGGCGCCCCCACCGCCAGCGACAATCTCAGCTTTCCCTCCGGCCACAGCTCGCTCGGCTTCGCGCTCACCACCAGTGCGGGCCTGGTCGCGCACTGGCGGCACTACTGGACCGAGCCGTACATCTGGGGTGTCGGCATCACGCTCTCGCTCGCCACCGAGTACCTGCGCGTCGCGGCCGACAAGCACTACCTGTCGGACGTCCTCGCCGGAGGCCTCGTCGGGGTCGGCGCTGGCCTGCTGGTCCCGCGCCTGATGCGCCGCGAGCTCAAGATCGTGCCGGTGGCCAACGGCGCCGCGCTCGCCGGTCAGTTCTGACGTCAGGGCACTCGCGGCAGTGCGAGCTCGAACCGTGCACCACCCAGCGGCGAGCTGGTTGGCTCGAGCCGTCCACCGTGTGCGGTGGCAACCCGCCGCGCGATCGCGAGTCCGAGACCCGCTCCGTTGCCGCGCGCGCCGCGATGAAACGGAACGAACAGCGACTCCGGGTCGGCACCGAGCCCCGGGCCGTCATCGTCGACCGTGACGACGAGCTCGCTGCCACGTAACTCGAGCCCGAGCTCGACCTGCCCGCCTCGCGGTGTCGCGCGGACCGCATTCTCGGCGAGATTGCGAATCGCGGCCTCCAGCATCACGGCGTTGCCGTCGACGCGATCCTCCGAGTCCTTCGCCGGACCGGAGAGCGAGACGCCGACCTTCTCGGCTGATTCGGTGAGCTGGGCGACGACGGCATCCACGCACTCGACCAGCCGAACGCGCGCTCGCGAGGCCGGCGCGTCGGCACCGGCGCGGGCGAGCGAGAGCAGCCCCTCGACCACCGCCGACAACCGCTGCAGCTCCTCGAGCCCGTTGCGCGCGACCTTCTCCCACTCGGCAGCCGATCGAGGATGGCGCAACGAGACCTCGAGCTCCGTCGCGATCACGGCGAGCGGCGTTCGCAGCTCGTGTGATGCGTCGGCGGCGAAGCGGCCCAGCGCGCCGAAGCCGTCGTCGAGGCGGACGAACAGCTCGTTCAGGGCGAGCACGAGGTCGCGGAGCTCGCCGTCTCGCGTCGGCACCGGCAGGCTGCGCCGCAGATCATGCGCGGTGGTCTCGCGCGCCGCGCGAACGTGCCCTCGTCGCGTTGCTCGTCGGCCGCCTCGGTGTCGTCGTGCCGCGCCGGGACATCCTCCGCGAAGCCTTCGGCTACGATTTCGATCCGGGAACCAACATCGTCGAGGTGCA
>JACCYD010000923.1 GCA_013696695.1 Deltaproteobacteria bacterium
GATCGAGGCGTGGATCATGGCCGGCGCCAAGAACGATTGACCTCTCTTACTGGACGTGGATCTTCGCGATCGCCTCGGCAGTGGTGAGATCGTCGTCGCGCTCGCCTCGAGCGTCTGCTGGATCACCTCGAGCGGGAGCTGTGCCTGCAGATCGCGCGAAGACGTTCGTACCAAAACATCGTGCGGCCGGTCTTGCGCACCGGCGCGATCAGCCCTCGCGCAGGTACTTGAGCGTCGCCATCGGCACACCCGAGCGTCGCGCCAGCTCGGGAACCGCGCGACCGCTCACTTGTTACCGGCGTCGCCTTCGCTTCGTCGGGAAATGCCTGCTCGGATCCATGCATTCGTGGAGCACACGGACGATCTCCACGAGCTCCGGTTCGATGATCCGATAGATGATCACGTGGACTGGTTTCTTCACGGTTCGCGGGGAGCCGCGCACGGCTCGAGTATGAATACTCCGTACTCGACCCGGCAGCTCGGGACGCGGCCGGGTCAATGGACCCTCTGGATGGTTCGCGGCAGCTTGCATGGCCGCGGCAAGCAACGATGCGTATCGATCACTGGGCGCGGTTCCCCAACGCTCTTCGCTGGCGTCGAGGATGGCCGCGACATCTTCCGCTGCCGGCGCGGACACTCGAAAGCGAGCCATCTCAACGCCGGTGCTTGCGTCTTCGAGCCGTGAGGTTCCTCAGATAGTTTACGAGCTCGGTATCTGCGACCTCGACATAGTCTCCCCGTTCAAGTGCGTCCACACCTTCCTGGACCGCGGCTCGCAGCACCCTCAGCTTCAGCGCATCTTCGCGGCGGCGTTGCTGGAGCGCGCGTAGCGCATCACGAATGGCTTCGCTCGCATTCTGGTATTCGCCTGTCTCGACCACCTTCGCGACAAACGCATCTTGTTCCGGCGTGAGACTGATGTTCCGCGTCGGCATGACGGGACCGTACCAGAGTTGGCAATCTTTGCCAACCAACGGATCGGCTCGCATCCGTTCGGAACCGGAATCCGCATCTCCTGTCGTGCCTCGCGACCGGCAATCTCGCCGATGCAACCGGGCTCTCGATCCCGTTCGGTCGGTTCGAGGATCGATTTCCCCGACGGCAAGGCCTGCCGGTCCGACGCGAACCACAGCGTCATACCGTCGCGGGCCAGGCTCTGGTCGATGTCGAGCGCCGCGCTGCTGATCTCCGCGATCGGGACGAACGCGCTGAACAAATCGCTCGGCGGGGCGCGCGTGGCGACGTGGATGTTATATCGCTGCCGCGGATCGCGAGGTACGCCGTGGTCTGCGCCGGACTACGCTTGCCCGAGACCCATCGAGCGCAGCACTTCGACGTCGATCGCGCCCGACGAGCAGCAGTCGGCGAGCTGGCCGTTGATCACGACCGCGGGGACGCGATTGATGCCGAGCTGCTTCGCGCGGGCGGCGACTTCGGGATCTTTCATGTCGAGAACCTGGACGTCGCAAGCGTCACAAGATGCCTCTCGAACAGCCTCGAGAGCCGCGTCGCAGCAGGGGCAGCCGGCGGAGAACACTTCGATCGTACGCTTGCTCATGGTGTGATGCCTTCTGTGGTCGAGAGAGGAAGCTGCGACTCGTCTCGCGGCTTCTTGAGGTTGAGGATCGATGCGGTCAACATCACGCCGGTCCCGCCATAGAGCGTGACCGGGGATGTGACTAGCCAGCCGACGTAGACGAGTACGGCGCCAGCGGTAGCAATGGCGAACACATGCCATCGCTCCTTGTTCCGAGCAGAGATGAAGAACGTCGAGAGCGAAAGCAACAGCAGGGCCGCAAGCACCCATCGCATGATCGAGGAGTCGGCGAGAAAGCTCAGCCCGAGCGCGGGGAGCACGCTGCCGGACGTCGACAGGCAGAGCGGGCAGATTCCCTTCGGGACGAGAACCGCGAGGAGGCCGCCGACCGGACCGAGCATGCCGCCGGCCTTGCTCGCGGCCTTCTTCGCCTTCACGGCGTCGCCTCGGGGACAGGGCCGGCCTTGAAGCCCATGCCACCGATCGCGGCGACGAGGCGTTGGGGCTCCAGCTTCCGCGCGTCGTACTTGATGACGGCGCTCTTGTTGTCGAAGTTTACGTCTGCGTCGAGCACTCCATCGATTCGGACGAGCTCCTTCTCGATGCGTGCAGCGCACGAGTCGCACGCCATGCCGTCGACCGGAATCGTGACTGCCTTCATGATTGCGTCCTTTCGCACCTTCTGATCAGCTTCGTCTGCGCTGCACGCGGCGGCTCCTGACGTGACGAGTAGGAACACGAGGGTGGTCTTAGCGAGTGCCATCGGCGGCCTCCGCATCGCTTACATCGTCCAGGGCTTCGAGAATCGGGCACGTCACGGCCTGCGCGCCGCATGCGCAACCTTCGACGAGGGTCGAGAGTGCACTACGCATCGCTTGCAAGCGCGCGAGCTTTTCGTCGATGTCGCGCATCTTCGCCGCGGCAAGCTCGCGCACTTTCGATCGCTGCCGGCTCGTCGCCTGACGAAGCGTGATCAGCTCCTCGATCTCGGTGAGCGTGAAGCCGAGCTCCTGTGCGCGCTTGATGAAGCGAATCAACCGCACCGTATCGATCGGATACTCGCGGTACCCGGCGGGCGATCGCTTCGGCGAGCCGAGAATGCCGCGACGCTCGTAGTAGCGAAGCGTCTGCGGGTTCACACCCGCGCGAGACGCGACATCACCAATGCGCAAACGGGCGCGACGGCGTTGCTTGATTGCGGAGCCGCGGTTCATGTCGACACTGTGCCACCTGTACCTAGGTATAAGGTCAAGCGGTTTCTGCGGCGTTCTGATCTGCGAACACGCTGTTGGTCGACGTGTGCGCCACCGCGCAGTACGCAGGCGCGCGAACGCACTTTGCCTAGGCGCGAACCGCCATTGCGTGACAGGTCCATGGCTGCGACGCCCTTGATCTCCTGAGCCAGCAGGTCAGAATGCAGCACCCGTGAGCCGGCCCCTGCGCAGACCCCTGCTCGCCATCGCGGTGTTGCCGCTGGTGGTGCTCGTGGGGTTCCAGTCCGCGTGGGCGGCGTTCGCGTGCCGCATCGACGGCAAGGTGCGCGACCATTGCTGCTGCAAGCCGGAGAAGCGCGAGCGCGACCGCGGTCCCGCCGACGGTGCCCCACGGATCAAGGCACAGAGTTGCTGCGACGTCGTGTTTCACGAGCCATCTGAGGCTCCGGTCACGCGTGAAGCCGAGCAGTCATTGTTCGCGCACGCCGACATCATCGTCCCGACCGTGTCGATCGCGATCGTCAGTCCGCGCGTCGAACGCGTCGTCTCGTTCGCGGCGATGGCGCGCCCTCCTCCCCGCGTCGCGCTCTACCTCGACAAGCACGCTCTCCTCCGCTGAGTGCACCGCCAACGTGCGGCGAGATCCCCTCGCCTCGCGTCGGCTCGGTCGTGCCGGCTCGGCACGCACCGCCGTGCGCTCGCCGCGGGTTCGCCCGCCGGAGGTCTTGTCATGCTGTCCATCATTCGAACGCCATCTCGCGTCGTCACCATCGGCGTGCTCGTGCTCGGTGCCTGCGAACCCGCGGCAATGAGCCGGTATCGCCGCGCACGCGTGGACCTGCCGCAGTCCCAGCCGGCGCGACTCGACGAGGATCCGTTCGCGGGCGCGACCGTGCTCGATCGCCGCGCGCTGATCGATGCGGTGCTCACGCGAAACCCCGACATCGAGGCCGCCCGCGCGGGTTGGCGGCGCGCGCTGAGCCGCGTCCCGCAGGTGACGGCCCTCGACGATCCGATGGTGTCCTACGGGCTCGCGCCGCTGTCGATCACCGGAGACGCGCCGTTTGGCCACCGGATCGCGATCGAACAGAAGTTGCCGATCACGAATCGGCGGGGGCTCGCGGGTGAGGTCGCGCTCGCCGAGGCGGAAGCCATGCGCGACGACATCGACGCGGTTCGGCTGCGGCTCGCGGCCATGGCCTCGACGATGTTCGATGACTACTACGTCGCCGATCGCGCACTCGAAGTCGACGCACACCATCGCGGGCTGCTCGAACAGATGCGCGAAAGTGCCATCGCTCAGTACACCGCGGGTCGCGCGGCACAGCAGGACCCGCTCCAGGCCGACGTCGAGCTCGCGATGATCGATCGCGAGCGCTTGATGCACGAGACCGAGCGCAAGGTGGTCATCGCCGGCCTCAACGGCCTCTTGCATCGCGATCCGGGCGCAGCGCTACCTCCCGCCCCGAAGCTGCTCGCGATCGTTCCCGACAACAAGCTCGAAGCGAGCGCGCTGACCGAGACAGCGCTGCGCGAGCGCCCGGAGTTGCGTGGCCAGGATGCGCGGATCCGGCGCGGTGCCTCGTCGCGCCGGCTCGCCGATCGCGGCGCGTGGCCCGACGTCGGCGTGATGGCTTCGTACGACTCGATGTGGGACCTGCCCGAGCATCGCTGGATGGTCGGCGTATCGGTCGACGTGCCGCTCGCTCGCGGTCGGCGTGCCGCCGCACGCGACGAGGCGGACGCCGCAACGGACGAGGCGCGCTTCAAGCG
>JACCYD010000937.1 GCA_013696695.1 Deltaproteobacteria bacterium
CTCGAGGAACGCGTCGATCGCGAGCTCGACTCGCTCTCGCGGATCCTGCGCGCGAGCGAGCCGCCGCCGCACGCGATCCTCGATCCCAGCGGCCAGCTCCTCGTAGACCACGCGAAACAGATCACGCTTGTTGGCGAAGTGGTGATAGATGGCCCCCTTGGTGACGCGCGCCGCGGCGGCGATTTCGTCGAGCGAGACCGCCTCGTAACCCCGCGCCGCGAACAGACTTCGGGCGACCTCGACGATCTTCGCGCGCGTCGCGTCAGCGTGCTCACTACGAAGTTGCTTGCCATCCCGCATACTCCGAGTATGTTAATTCACATACTCTGAGTATGCAACCAACCTCGGGTATGCAGGAGATTCATGACGCAAGCAGCCATCTCTCGTTCCTCCGCCGAGCTCGCCATCGAAGTCGCCCTCCGGTACGGCCGCGCCAAGAGCCAACAAGACCTCGCCGGCGCCCTCGCCTGCTGCACGGAGGACTTCGTGCTCGAGACCCTCCCGTTCCAGTCCCGCGGTGCGGGACGCGCGGAGGTCGAGGTGGACCTGCGCCTGTTCTTCGAGCAGTTCCCCGACTACGCCTGGGTGCCCACCGGCCACGCCTTCGAAGGCTCGGTCGTCACACTCTACGGTCGCGCGACCATGACCTGGTCCGGGCGGATTCCAAGGGAGCTCGCGCGGCCGTGGGAGCGGCTGGTCCGGCTCCCGCGCCGCCGGATCGACGTGCCGGCAGTTGCCGTGCTCGACATGCGCGACGGACTGATCGCGCGCGAGCGGTTTCACTTCGACATGCGTGAGTTCTGCGCCCAGCTCGGCCTGCCCGCGCGCATCGTGCTCGGGTTGCTTCGTCGAGCAGAGCGTCACCGCCACCGGTTGGTCGATGGCCGCGCCGCGATCCGCACCGAGCACACGATCGTCGTCGACGCCCCGATCGAGCGCGTGTACGCGCACGCCTTCGCCGACGTGACGCGGATCCAGGCCGCGAATCCCCGCTGGCCGTTCCCGCGCGCCACCCGCATCGAGCTAGTTGGAGCCCCCACGCTGTGCGAGGGCGCGATCCGGCGCGTGCACCTGACCACTGGCCACGTGACCGACGAGCTGATCGAGGCGTGCCGGCCGCCGCACCTCGTCCGCTATCGGATTGCCAACGGGTGGGGCATGCTGCTCGACGCGGTGATCGCGGCGACCAGCGGCGAGCACGAGCTCGAGCCGACCACCGACGGCCGGACCATCGTTACCTGGCGCAGCTGGACGGTGCCACGCGCCGCAGTGGCGCGCCCGATCGTCGAGCTCCTCATCCGCACCCTGCTCGCGCCGATGCAGCAACGCTTCCTTCGCGCGATCGCGCGCGACCTGAAATAACGCCTGACAATCGCGGGCGTGACGACATCGCGTCGCGAGCTCGCCGCACTCTGCGACGCGTGGCGGCAGGTCGCACCGCTTGAAGACCGGAGACGTTGTAATCAACGAACCAGTTCGCATGAGTCGAGTAGTGAGCTCACGGCGACAGCTTGCAACCGTCCCACTGGGACTGATCCCAGACACAATCGTCACCGACAGGCCCGTCGGGAGTGTTTCCCTTGACCTTGCCGCAGGTGACGAGCGTCGCAGCCGCGATCATCGCGGCCAGCATCCACAGCAGCGTTCTTCCACGGAGATGAATCTTCATGATGCCTCTTCACTCAACGCATGTAGATCAGGCTGAACGGCGTCGCGACGAGGCCCCCGGCCGTGTTGAAGCATCCGATGAAGATCCGGCAGTCGGCCCCGACGTTGTTCCAGTCGCCGTTGACGCGACAGCTGGTGCCTGAAGCGCCGGCCGCCTGAGACCGCAATCCCGCTTCCGGGGGCCGTCGCGTTGCAATCGATCCCGCCGAGGGTGACGGTGTACGAGCCGTTGGCGCCGGCGAGGACGTTGGTCCCGCCCGAGGAATTGAAGGTTCGCGTCAACGGCCCATCGGCGACCGAGGTGCCCGCATACGCCATGACCGCGCTCGCGGAGGGCAGCGCCTTGGCCTCGAGCGTCGTGACACGCGTGTCGACAGCGTTGATCCCGGTCGTCAGGGTCGTGAAATTCTGGTTGACGTCGCTGGCCGAAATCACGGTGCCGGCCTCGAACGTGTTCGGCGTCGTGATCGACGCGCCGAACGCGAGACACGGCACGATGATCGCGATCGTCATCAGCACCCGCCGAAACCCTCGACGCCCGAAGACCTTCACCAACCGCCCGTCGATGTGAATGTTGATTTGCATGGCGAAGCAGTACTCCGAGCCCCGTGGGTGGTTCAACGCCGCGAGCCAATCCTCTCGCTCATTCCCTGGCAACCGCGACGAGCACGGCAAACCAAAGAGTCACGCAGCGTTGCATCTGCGTATCGCAGACCGCACGCAGCCGATCGATGTGAGGGGCGAAATCGGTCGGCTGCCACCAAGCGTGTTACGCAACTGCGTGCGCATGCGGATCTGGTTGCTGATTCTGCTCGTCGCGTGCGGCGATCCCTCGGCGTCGTCGCCACCCGATGCAGGTGCCGACGCACCGTCCGAAGTGCCGCTCGGCGATATTGGCGACGAGCTGCGCGCGATTCCGGGCATGAGCGTCGACGAACGCGAAACGCAGATCGATGGCTATCGGTTCTTCGTCCTCTCGTACGATCAGCCGGTCGATCACGACACGCCCGACACGCAGTTCAGGCAGCGGATGACGTTGTTGCATCGCGACTACGCGGCACCCGTCGTCGTCCACAACAGCGGCTACAACGTGTCGACCGGCGGCCGGCGATCGCAGGTGACGCAGATCGTCGATGGCAACCAGCTCTCGATGGAGCATCGCTTCTTCGAGCCATCGCGGCCGGATCCCGCCGATTGGAGCTTGCTCACGATCGCCCAGGCCGCGGCCGATCAACACCGCATCACGCAGGCGCTCAAGGCGCGGATCTATCCCGCGAACAAGTTCCTGACGACCGGCGCGAGCAAGGGAGGCATGACGTCGCTGTTCCACCGGCGATTCTATCCGGACGACGTCGACGGAACGGTGGCGTACGTGGCGCCGATCGACTACCCGGCCGACGCGGTGCAATCGCCGACCAACCGGTACATCACGTTTCTCGAGAACGTGGGCACCGATCCGGCGTGCCGGCAGAAGCTCAAAGACTTCCAGAACACGGCACTGTCGCGCCGAGACGCGATGAAGACGCGCATGCGCGACGCCGCCACGTTCACCGAGATCCTCGGCGAGGATCGTGCGCTCGAGTTCGCGATCGAAGAGCTGCCATTCATCTTCTGGCAGTACGGAAGCCAGGACCGGTGCGCGGAGATCCCGAG
>JACCYD010000943.1 GCA_013696695.1 Deltaproteobacteria bacterium
TCACCGGCGAGGTACTTGTCGGTCGCGGCCTTGTAGAGCTCGTCGCTCGACTTGCGCTTGATGTCGGGCTTGTCGGGCTTGCGCGGGCCATCTCCCGCGGGCTTGGGGTCGGCAACCGTCGGCTTTGGATCGGGCGGCTTTGGATCGGGCGGCTCGGGCGCCTCGGTCACCACGGTCGGCGTGGCGATGTCGGGCCGCGCCGCGTTTTCCTCTCCGGTGATCCGCTCGTCGACCGGCAACGTGCTGGGTCCGGTCGTGGGCTTGATCGCGTCGGGCTTGGTCGGGTCGGGCTTGGTCGGCGCGTCGTTCTTGATCGGCTCGGCCGTCGGCGCTTGCTTCGGAGGCGTCGTCGTCGTCGAATCGTCACCGCCGCCGGCGAGCAAGCTGTCGGATCCTCCTCCGCTCGGCTCGTCGCCGCTCCCGCCGGTCACCAGCACCGCCGCGAGCACGCCGATGATCGTGCCGAGCACCGCGATCGCGAAGATCGTGCGGCGGTTGGACCGGCGCTGCACCACGTTGAACATCGCGGTCGGCAGATACACCGGCGCCGCGGGACTACTGGCGAGCGACGGCCGGCTCATCGGCATCGCGTGCTGCGCGATCAGCGGTGACGGCACCGGCGGCAGCGTACCGCTCTGGTTGTTGAAGGCCTGGCCGATCTGATCGACCTCGTTGTCGTCGAGTGCCTCGTCATTCGACGCGCGTGACAGCAGACCGCGTCGGGCCTCGATGCGATCGGAGAACCACCACTGCATCTGCTGCTGCACTTCGTTCGCGCCGGTGCGGCTCTGCCAGATCGCATCCTCGATCGCCTTGTGCATCTCGGTCATCGTCTGGAAGCGATCGCGTGGATCGGGTGCGAGCGCCTGCAACGCGATCTGATCGAGCGCACGGGGCACTTCGGGCTGAAACGTCGACGGTGCGACGCGCTGCGAGGTCAGGATCTGCATCAGCGTCGCGGCGACGTTGTCGGCCTGGAACAACCGGCGGAGCGCGAGGGACTCCCACAGCACGACGCCGAGCGAGAACACGTCGCTGCGTCGATCCATCGCCTCGTTCTTGATCTGCTCCGGGGACATGTAGCCGTACTTGCCCTTGAGCTCGCCCTCCTGCGTCGACGTCACGCGGCCGGCCGCCTTCGCGATGCCGAAGTCGACGACCTTCACGGAGCCGTTGTAGAGCACGACGATGTTTCCGGGTGACACGTCGCGATGGACGATGTCGAGCGGTCTGCCATCGACCCCGACCAGCTGATGCGCGGCCGACAAGCCGGCGGCCGCGTCGGCGACGATGCGACCGGCGAGGGCAGGGAGCAGCGGCGGTGGCACCTTCGCCGCGGCCTTCTTGAGCACGCGCGCGAACGACTCGCCCGCGAGGTACTCCATGACGATGTAGAACGTGCCGTGCGCCTCACCAAGCTCGTAGGTGTGGACGACGTTGGGATGATCGATCTGCGCGGCGACGCGGGCTTCGTCGAGCAGCATGTTGATCGCCGAACGGTCCTGCGCCATGTGCGGATGGATCACCTTGATCACCACCGTCTTCTCGAAGCCGGCGGGTCCTCGCTGCCGCGCGAGGATCACGCTCGCCATGCCGCCTTTGCCGATCGTGGCCAGCAACTCGTATCGACCGAGTCGCGTGCCAGGTGCAAAGTGGGCACCCAGCTGAAGGGCTGGAGGCGAGGCTCCCATCGTCGAGAATTATCGCACGGGTTCCGTCACGTTCGCCGGGTACCTGTGTGGGCGCCGCACCTACTCGGCGGGAGCAAGATCGGCTAGCGTCCCGCGATGCCGCTGCAGCTGTATATCGCCACGCGCAAAGGGATCTGGATCGCGAGCGCCGACGCCGCTCGCAAAGGCTGGTCGTTGTCGAAGCCGACGTTCCTCGGTCAGCAATGCCATCACGTCGTGCTCGATCCGCGCGATCACAAGACGCTGCTCGCGGCTTCGCGTCAGTGGCACCTCGGGCCGACGGTGTTTCGGTCGATCGATGGGGGCGAGACGTGGAAAGAAGCCGCGACGCCGCCGCAATTTCCCAAGGGCGAGCCGCGCGCACGCGCCGTCGATCACGTGTTCTGGTTGTCGCCGAGCAACGTGACCGAGCCCGACGTCTGGTACGCGGGCACGTCGCCCAAAGGCCTGTTTCGCAGCGACGACGGTGGCGTCAACTGGGCGCCGGTGTCGGGCTTCAATGACGATCCCGAGCAGATAAAGTGGGTCGGTGGCGACAAGGACGAGACGCACGACGGCGGCAAGCTGCACTCGATCCTCGTCGATCCGCGCGACGCCAAGCACCTCTACCTCGGGCTGTCTGGCGGCGGCATCTTCGAATCGATCGATCGCGGCGCGAGCTGGAAGCCTCTCAACTCCGGCGTCGCGATGGACTTCGCGCCGAAGAAGGACGACGGCAGCGAGTACCCCTACGGCCACGATCCGCACTGCATGGTGCTCCACCCGCTGAAGCCCGATCGGTTGTGGCACCAGAATCACTGCGGCATCTACAAGCTCGATCGCCCGGCCGAGAAATGGCAGCGCGTCGGCGACAACATGCCAAAGGATGTCGGCGATATCGGGTTCGGCATCGTCGTGCATCCGCGCGAGGTCGAGACCGCGTGGGTGTTCCCGATGGACGGCGGCGGCGATTGGCCGCGCACGTCACCGAATGGCAAGCCCGCGGTCTACGCGACGCGCGACGGCGGCGAGAGCTGGCAACGTCGCGACGATGGCATGCCGCGCGAACAAGCGTGGTGGACCGTGAAGCGCCAGGCGTTGTGTACCGATCAACGCGATCCGGTCGGCATCTATCTCGGCACCACGAACGGCGAGCTCTGGGGGAGCGTCGATGGTGATGCGACGTGGCAGTGCATCGCGCGCCACCTCCCCCACATCTTCTCGGTGACCTCGGGCGAGCGTGCGTGATGCCGAAGGTGATCGTTCCCAGTCAGCTGCGCAGCTACACCAGCGGCCGCGGCGAAGTCACCGCCGACGGCGCGACGCTCGGCGCCGTGCTGCTCGACCTCGATCGTCAGTTCCCGGGATTTCGCTTCCGCGTGATCGACGAGCAGGATCGGGTTCGCCGGCACGTCATCTTGTTTGTCGATGAGGAACGCCGCGACGATCTCGGATCCGAAATTCTGCCTGGTCAGGACGTGCAGATCGTTGGCGCACTCTCCGGCGGATCCTGAGAATCGTTCGGCGATGATCTAGCCGGCCACAGCGAGACACGGAAGCCCGCCATGACGGGTGTTCGACAGGCAGTTCCAGGAAGTTGCCCCCGGCACGACAACTGCTCACTGTCGGCTGCATGAGGCTCGCGATGCGGTTGACGGTGGTGGCTGCTCTGGTAGCCAGTACCAATATCGCGCAGGCCGAGTCCAAGCACGCGCCGGCGGGCGTGTTCGTCACCGTGTTGCCAGTGCTCGATCACGTCGAGCGCACGGCGCACGTCGAGTCGATCCGGACGCGCCTCGGTGGGAGCTCGCTGCTCCACGACAAGCACGTCGATGTCAACGTCACCCGGCTCACCTGGGTGACCGTCGACAACTGTGTCGAGGTCCAGGTCGAGCTCGCGTTCGTGATGTCGACGACCAAGAACGAGATCGTGTCGATCGCCAGACAGACCGCGAAGCTGGTGATGCCGAAGGGGCAGTTCTCGATCGGCAAGCTGCCGGCACTGCGCCGCGAAGTGCTCGACAACGCGCTCGGCGACCTGCTCTTCAAGCTGCGCCGCGCGGCGGTCGTGCGGTCGGTTTGAAGCGCGCGTAGTCGCACCGTATCGGTACGCTTCCTACTTCCTGCAGTCGGCTTCGCAGCTCTCGGGAGTCTCGATGCCGTTGCAGACGCCGTTGCCGCAACACAGCGTCTCGCCGGTGTCGCAATCGTCGAGGCTGTTGAAGCAGGTCTCTCCGAGGTCGGCATCGCAGCGGCCGTCTTTGACCACGGCACATCCGGAGGCGTCGATCCCTTCACAGCGCGGATCGCACTTGAGCTCCCCGGTGCCGACCACCCTGTCGGGGTCGATATTGTTGCACGTCGTCGTTCCGAAATCCGGCGGTTGTCCTTCTCTGCCGGGGTCGCACTGCTCGGGCCCGTTCTTGTCGCCGTCACCGCAGAACTCGTCGCACGCGCCGGCGAACAGCGTGCAGCCGATCGTGCAGCTCAGCTCGCCGGTGTAGAACCCGAACGCCTGACAGGTCAGGCCGTCGAAGTCGTTGGTGTCGCATTGCTCGGAGCCGTTGAGATCGCCATCGCCGCAGAAGCCGATGCATTGCGACGTGTCGAAGCCACAGTTCGCGTTGCACGTCAGCTGGCCGCCCTGAAACCCGAACGACTGGCAGGTCCGGCTGGCGAGCTTCGTGCCGTCGCACTGCTCGGGACCATTGATCAGGTTGTCGCCGCACTTGCCGACGCAGCTCGACGTGTTGAAGCCGCAGATCGGGTTGCACGCGAGCTGCCCGCCGTAGAACCCGGCGTCCGTGCAATCCGCTCCGTCGAGATCGGCGGCATCGCATTGCTCCGGCCCGTTCTTGTCGGCATCGCCACACGTGCCGATGCAGCCCGCGGTGTCGAAGCTGCACGACGGGTTGCACGCGAGCACGCCGTCGTAGAACCCGACGTCGAGACAGGTGGTCGCCGTCGGTGATCCGAGATCTGATCCGTCGCATTGCTCGGTGCCGTTGATGTCGCCATCGCCGCACCGCCCGGCGCACGACGATGTGTCCACCGCGCAGCCCGCGTTGCAGCTCAGCGTGCCGGTCTGGAACCCGAACGCCTGACAGTTCAGGATCCCGAATTCATCCGTGTCGCACTGCTCTTCCTCCGCATCGAGCGTGCCGTCGCCACAACTACCCGTGCATCCGCTGGTATCGAACGTACAGAACTCGGAGCACGCGAGGGTGCCGCTGTAGAACCCGAGATCCGAGCACGTCTTGTCGCCGAGGTTGGTGCCTTCGCACTGCTCCGGTTGCTCGAGGGTGCCGTCGTTGCATCGCCGCAGCTGGCAGTTCTCGCGGCACGGCGAGCTCGAGTTCGTCGCCGAGTTGCCGAGACCATTGCAGCTCGCCGGTGCGCTGCCGGTACCATCGCCGCAGTCACACGTCTCGCCCGCCGCCGGATCGAGGACCGCGTTGCCGCAGGTCTCGAGCGAGCGACAATCCGCCGAGCAGCCATCGCCGTTCGTGGTGTTGCCGTCGTCGCAGACCTCGGAGCTGGTCAGGATCCCGTTGCCGCAACCCGATGGGACGCAGAGCTCGGCTTTGCACTCGCCATTCGCGACGCCGGGATACGAGCACGCGGTGCCATCCGGCTGGCCGCTACACTGCTCGACCTGCTCCTTCAACGCGCAGCCGCCGTTGTTGTCGCAGACCATGGTCTGCGGGCAATCGACGATCGGACAGTGCCGGACCGGATCGTCGTAACAGCCAATGGTCAGTCCCACCAGCACGAGGCATGCGCGCATCGTCATCGATTGTAGAGGTGGCGCTGTCCGGCGGTCACGCTTCTCGTCAGGCCCACACAAGCGACGCGAACCTACAAGCTGGTCGAGTTGCCGCTGGCGACTGGTGTCGTGGCCATGGGGGAGATCGCGGGTCACGCCAGGAGCGAGAGCCTCGACGAGAAATCACCGCGTTGAG
>JACCYD010000954.1 GCA_013696695.1 Deltaproteobacteria bacterium
GCTGCCGGCCGGCTTGGTGGTGAAGAACGGCACGAACAGGTTCGCGGTGTCGGCGACGCCAGGCCCATCATCCTCGACGACGATCGACACGGTGTCCGCCGCGGTCGACCAGCTGACGCGCACGCCACCGCCGGCGGCGTTGGTCTCGGCGCTCGCCTCGACGGCGTTGTGGACGAGGTTGATCAACAACTGATCGAGCTGATCGGGATCGCCGGGCACGACGAGCGCCGGCCCACCCGTGACGGTGACCTGCGAACGGGTCTCCAGCGCGGCGGTGCGGCGCACCCAGTCGGCGACGTCGACGCGCGCGATCCGCGGCGGCGGCAGCCGAACGAGGCGCGCGTACGACTGCATGAAGCGGGCGAGGGCGGCGGCGCGGCGCTCGATGATCTCGAGGCCCTTGCCGAGATCCTCCTCGAGATCGGGACGTCGCGGACCTTGCAGGCCGGTGCGGAGCGTCTCGGCGATCGAGGCGATCGGACCGAGCGAGTTGTTGATCTCGTGACCGAGCACGCGCACGAGACGCTGCCAGGCCTGGCGCTCCTCGGCGCGCAGCGCGTGCTGGACGTCGGTCATGACGACGAGCTCGTGCGGCATCCCCGAGAGCCTGATTCGCGACGGGCGCACCTCCCAGGTGCCGCGACCGCCGGGCAGGGCAAGCTCGACGGTGTGCGGCGCGTCGATCGCGAACAGGTGTGCGATGCCGAGGTCACCGACAGCCTGACCTTCGGCCCGCCGGCCGACCAGGCGATCCGCGGTGCGATTCGACATCCGCACGATCTTGCGATCGTCGACGGCAAACACCGCGGCATCGAGGCCCTCGACAACGCGCGCGAGCCCGGCCGCCGCTTCCTCGTCGCGCCAGCGCTCGTTGCGCAGCTGCTCCGCGAGCTCGCCGAGCTCGGCCATCGCGAGCCCGAGCGCATCATCTTTTCGCGGATAGCGGCCGCGCACCGAGTAATCCTTCTCGCGTAGCGCCGCGATCAGGTTCGCGAGCGTCTGTAGCGGACGCTGCACGCGCGTGCGGGCCGCCACCGCAAAGCCGATCGACCCGATGAGGATGAACAGCGTCAGCGTGATCTGGGTCTTGAGCTCGTAGTGACCGGCCCACAGGATCGAGATCGCGACGAGTGCCGGAACCGAGGCCGCCGCCAGCGCGAGCGCGAGGATCTCGTCCTCGTGGCGTGATGGCCGGCTCATGAGCCGAGTCTAGGGTGTTCCCCGGATTCGCACTCGCGGCCGTCGTTGCGTAAGTAGGAACCGTCCCCGAGCGCCCATGGAAAATTGCGAGTTTGAGACCGCGAAGTCACGGAAGTAAGAACAGTCCCCTTACTGGCCACGCAACGCGGCGAGGCGGCGGTACATCGCGGAGCGCGACAGGCCGAGGATGCGCGCGGCTTCGGAAACGTTGCCGCCCTGCGCGGCGAGCGCGCGCTCGATCAGGTAGCGCTCGACCTGCTCGAGCGTCATCTCTTCGAGGCGCGGCGGCGCGGCGGTGGCGCGGAGGGCGAGATCCGCGGGCTGAATTTCCTCGCCGGTGGCGAGCAGCGTGGCGCGCTCGATCACGTGCTCGAGCTCGCGCACGTTGCCGGGCCACGGATGCGCGAGCAGCGCTTCTAGCGCGGCCGAGGACAGCCGGATCCCAGGTGCGGCCGAGGACAGCCGGTTCCCGGGAGCCGCCGAGGTGCCCGATCGACCCGCGCGCGAGAGGAACAGGGCGGCGAGATCGGGAATGTCCTCGCGGCGATCGCGCAGCGCCGGCAGGCGCAGCTCGACGGTGTTGAGCCGGTACAGCAGATCCTCGCGCAGCCGGCCTTCCGCCGCATCCTTGACGATGTCGGCGTTGGTGGCGGCGAGCACGCGTGCGTCGACCGTCTTCTGGCGCGAGCTGCCGACCGGCGTCAGCTCGCCGGTCTGGAGGACGCGCAGCAGACGCGCCTGGTGGGTGAGCGGCATGTTCGCGATCTCGTCGAGGAACAGCGTGCCGCCATCGGCGAGCTCGAAGCAGCCGGTACGATCGGTGCGCGCCTCGGTGAACGCGCCCTTGACGTGACCGAACAGCTCGCTCTCGAGCACGCCGTCGGACAGGCCGCCCGCGTTGACGGCGATGAACGCCCGCGACCTGCGCGCCGACATCGCGTGGATCGTGCGCGCGATGACTTCCTTGCCGCTGCCGTGCGGTCCGGTGATCAGGATCGAAGCATTCGACGGCGCGACGCGCTCGACGAGCTCCATCACCTGCTGCATCGCGCGCGACTTCGCGATCACCGGCGGGAGATCGTGCTGGCGCGCGCGCGCGGCCTCGGCGTCGAGACGGTTTGCCGCCCGCAGCGCCGTGCGCAGCTCGAGCTGAGCGCGCAGCGTGGCGACCAGCCGCGCGTTGTCCCACGGCTTCTGGATGTAATCGCGGGCGCCGTTGCGCAC
>JACCYD010000956.1 GCA_013696695.1 Deltaproteobacteria bacterium
CGCCGAGGCGACTGCGCCGACGGTCGTGCTCGAGGCCGCGGGTGGCTCGATGCTGTTCGCGGAGCCCTCAGGTGGTGCGAGCTTCGAGCTCAACGCCGCCTCGCACTGAGCCGTCAGCGTGCGGGGCGACCTATATGGCCCATATGGGTCGTCGCCACGGGGGCCCACTGTGGTGCCTGGCGGATCCTTCGCCCGTTCACTTCGCGGCGATCCTGCGAAGGCCGTCGACCACCGCCGCGAGGCGTTCGGGCGTGGTCCGTGAACCCGAAGCGGGCTCGACGCAACGGAGAAGATCTGTCCACTAATAAAAAGTTACACGTTGAACTTCTTACTTACGTAACGAGCCTGTAACTGGGCTAGTGTCCGGCCCATGCGAGGACTACTCACCGTCGCCTCGGCGCTCTCCTTCGCGGGGTGCTGGGGCTCGATCGGCGATCCAGGCAACAAGGAGAGCCCCTGTGGGCCGATCCCTGAAGCCCGGATCCGTCGCCTCTCTCACACCGAATACCGCAACACGGTCAGGGACCTGTTTCCCACGCTGGCGTTGCCGGAGCTCCAGCTCGCGCCCGACTCGGCGCCGCTCGGCTTCGACAACGACATCGAGAGCATGCAGGCGTCGCCGCTGCTCGTGCAGCAGTACAACGCCGCTGCGATCGCGATCTCGGATCTGGTCGCCGCGGATCCGACGACCGTCGTCGCCTGCACGGAGGGTAGTGCCTGCGGCCGCGAGCTCATCCTGACCCTCGGCGGGCGCGCGTTTCGCCGGCCGGTCACCGAGACCGAGGCCACCACGCTCCAGGCGATCTTCGATCGGTATCTCGCGAGCGGCGGGTTCGCGATGGCCGTCGAGATCACGACGCAGGCGATCCTGCAGTCGCCGCAATTTCTCTACCGCCTCGAAGCCGGCACCGAGACCGAGGCCTCGAGCCAGTACGACGTGGCGACCCGACTGTCCTACTTGTTGTGGGCGACGATGCCCGATCAAGCGTTGATCGATGCGGCGAGCCGCAACGAGCTGGCCACCGAAGCAGACCTCGCGGTCCACGTCGATCGCATGCTCGCCGATCCACGCGCGCTCGAAGGCTTCATGGAGTTCACGCGCCAGTGGCTGGAGATGTCGCGGCTCGATCGCGTGACCAAACAGGACAGCGACGGCTGGAGCGAAGACGTTCGCGCGGCACTCGCGGAAGAAGCGCGGCTGTTCCTGGCGGAGATCGTGTTCCGCCGGGGCGGCACGGTCGCGGACTTCCTGCTGTCCAACCAGGCGTTCATCGGCCCCAAGACCGCGGCGTTCTATGGCTTGCCTGCACCCACCGAGTGGTCCGAGGTCACGCTGCCGGATCGCCGCGGGTTCCTGATGCAGGCGCAGTTCCTCGCCGCCAACGGCCACCCGCAGAATCCGTCACCGGTGCTGCGCGGGTTGTTCGTGCTGCGCAACTTGTTGTGCGTCGAGCTCGGCAGTCCGCCCGCCGGCGTCGACATGACGATTCCGGGTCCGCTACCCGGCGTTCCGCAGACCAACCGCCAGATCTACGAGCAGGTCACCGGCGCCGAGGTCTGCCAGAAGTGCCACTCGATCATCAATCCGCTCGGCTTCACGTTCGAGCAGTTCGACACGTTCGGTAGGTTCCGCACCGTCGACAACACCCTGCCGGTGGACGCGAGCGGCGGCTTCGGTAGCACCGCGTTCGGCGGGCCCCACGACCTCCTGGAGTACCTCGCTGCGAGCACCGAGGTTCGCAAGTGCATCACCGGCAAGTACCTGACGTTCGCGAACGGGAGCCACGACGGCGCCAACGATCGCTGCGTCGCGCGTGACGTCCAGCAAGACCTCGTCGATTCGGGCGGCAGCCTCACGCAGCTCATGAAATCGATCGCGATGCATCCGCGCTATCTCGGCCTCGCGCCGCACAAGGAAGGACAGCACCCATGACGCTCTCTCGACGTCGCCTTCTCCAGGCCGCCGGTCTCGGCGCCGGCTCTGCGCTGCTTCCCTCGCTGTGGCGTGGAGCCAAGGCCGGTCCGCCGACCGCGCCGGCGCGCATGGTGATCTGCTACACGCAGCACGGCGTGGTCCACGAGTCGTGGGGCATGCGGCGCGGCATGCCCGACAACGCTCGCTGGGACTACGCGCTCGGCCCGTTGCTGGAGACCGAATTCTCGCGGTGCCTGCGCCCGCTGTGGCGGCACCGCAACAAGCTCGCCGTCGTCGATGGGCTCTCGCTCGCAACCGCGATCGGCGATCCCTATGGGGATGCCCACGCGAAGGGCTGGTGCAGCTCGCTCACCGGCGCGATCGCGCGCGAGACGATCTATGGCGTCAAGAGCAACGCCGCGAAGCCGTCGCTCGATCAGCTCCTCGGCAAGGTGCTGCGCGCCCAGAACCCGTTCCTCACCGATCTGGTGACCCAGGAATTCGGCGTCTACGAGAACAACTTCCACGCCGCGATCTACGGCGAGGGTGTTCCCGGCGGCAACGTCCGGCGGCTCCCGCATCTCGAGCAACCGAAGGCCGCGTTCGATCGCATGTTCCCGAACGGCGACGGCACGGTCCCGCCCGATCCCGTGCGCGTGGCCCAGCCCGACGTGCTCGCCGAGGTCGCGTCGATGTACGACGCCGTCCGGGGGCGACTGTCGACGCAGGATCGCCAGAAGCTCGAGCAGCATCGCGATCTCGTTCGCGACATGGAGTCACGGCTCCGCACGCAGGCGAACACCACGTGCGTCGCACCGCCCGATCTCGAGAACTGGCGCTACGACCAGGTCCCGCATGCGCAGCGCTACACCGACCACACGCGCAGCTTCTGGGACCTCACGCGCGCGGCGCTCACGTGCGACATGTCGCGCGTGATCACGATGCAATTTGGGCCGCTGCGCGTCGACATGATCGGTGGCACCGGAGATCTCCACCACGACTACGCACACCCGTCGGGGCCAAACCACGTCAACGATCCGAAGCATCCGCTGGCCAAGACCGTGATGACGAACTACACGGCGAAGTACGCGTCGTTCGTCGCGGAGCTCGCCGACCAGCTCGACGACGTGCCAGAGGCCAACGGCACGTTGCTCGACAACACGATGATCGTGATGATGAGCGAGCTCGCGCACGGCGATCACGCACACGATCGGTGGCCGCTCATGATCATCGGCGGCGGAAATCTGATCCGCACCGGCCGATATTACAACTACGAGAAGGAGACGCCGACGACGACGCTGAGCACCAACATCAGCGCCGAGGCGAAGATCGGACTGCCGCACAACCACCTGCTCGTCACGCTCGCGCAGGCGATGGGCTGGAACACCGACACCGTGGGCGCGGCGTCGATCAGACCGAAGAAGGCCAGCGCACCCGACATCGATCTCCGTGGCCCGCTGCCGGAGCTCCTGCTGTGAAGGCGGCGATCGTGCTCGTCATCGCCGCCGGTTGCGCCGGCGACCTCGAAGATCCGGCGCGGTTCACGAGCTGCGCGCCGGGTGACGTCGAGCTCCTGCTGCAGGCGCGGTGTGGCGCTTGCCACGGCGCCGAGCAGCCGGATGCCGATCTCGACCTCGTGAGCGCCGGGCTCGAGATGCGCGTCCTCGGTGCCTCGAGCAAGGCCACGTGCGAGGAGCGCACGCTCGTCGAGCAGGGCGGCACCGAGCACCTGTTGATCGAGAAGATCGAAGCGGCGCCGAGCTGCGGTTCGCGCATGCCGCTCGGCCAGACGCCGCTGACGCCGATCGAGATCGAGTGCGTCAAGCGCTGGGTCGATGCGCTCGCCGAGGAGGCACCATGATCGCGCGCGTGATCGTCTTCACGCTTGCGCTGTTGATGGGCAGCGCGGCGGCCGATCGGCAGCGCGTCGCCGTCGTCGGCGATCCCGTGCTCGCTAACGCGGTCCAGCGTGCGATCTCCGTCAAGGTCGAGCTCGTCCCGATCAAGCGCTCGAACACTGCGCCCGCCATCCTGGCCACCCGTCATCACCTCGCCGCGGTGATCGTCCTCGCGATCGTCGGCAATCGCGCGACAGCGGTGCTTCGCGGCAGCGATGGCGCGGTGATCGCCGAACACGAGATCAAGGGCCCGCGTCGGGGCTTGTCC
>JACCYD010000988.1 GCA_013696695.1 Deltaproteobacteria bacterium
CCTGCAACGTGTCACGCCGGCCGGCATCGCCGCCGCGCAACCGCCCTTCGCGCGCGTGCGCGAGGTGATGAACCGCGAGCTCCTTGCGTACGGCGGCGTCGCGATCACCGTCGAGAAACCCCTGCACCGCATCACCGAGCGCGCGAGCCGTCTCCCACCGCTCGGTGGGCTCGGTGCGCACCGCCCTCTCGGCGATCTTGTCGAGCTCCGGTGGGACGTCGGAGCGTTTCTTCGACGGGAATCCATCGATCGTGCTGAACGCCGCGCCGATACTCCGGGCGCGCCCGTGCAGCGGCTCGCCGGCGACGATCTCGTAGAGGATGCATCCGAGCGCGTAGATGTCGGCGGACGGGCCGACCTTATCGCCGACCAGCTGCTCGGGCGCCATGTACGCCGGCGTGCCGAGGATCGTGCCAACCTGGGTCTCGCCGCTCGCGAGAACGAGGTCGTGCCGCCCACTCGGTGCGGCGATGTCCTCGTGAGCGTCGTCGGCGGCGTGCGCGACACCCCAGTCGAGCACGTAGACCTCGCCATACTCGCCGAGCATCACGTTCGCCGGCTTGAGATCGCGATGGATGATCCGCTTCTCGTGTGCGAAGTGCGTGGCGTTGCAGACGTCGACGAAGGCGCGCAACAGCTTGCGGCGCTCGCTCGCCTCGTCCTTGATCTGGCCGGCACGCAGCTTCTTGAGCCGCTCGTGCATGTCGGTGCCCGCGAGCCGCTTCATCACGAAGAACGGCTTGCCGGTGCCGTCGTAGACCAGGTCGTGCACGGGGACGATCGCCGGGTGCTCGAGTCGGCCCTGCACGCGCGCCTCGCGCACGAATCGCGACAGCTCCTCGGCGGAGGGGCTCGCGGTGCGGATGCGCTTGACTGCGACCTCGCGCCCGATCGCGTCGTCGGTCGCGAGCAACACCTCGCCCATACCGCCCTGCCCCAGCACAGCGCCAAGCTTGTAGCGAACCGAGATGTCGGCTCTGGTCTCGTCCGGCCCCACCGTCGGGTGAGACGGCGCCGACGGCCGGCTGGGTTGCGCGATCGTCTGCGCTTCGCCGACCGACCTTGGATCGACCGGTGACGCCAGGGCCGTGTCGGCGCTGCTGTCCGGCGCCATGCCACCGATCGTCGCCTGTTGCCGGACGGTCAGGTCGCTCGGTTCGTCCACCATCCCGTCGATGGTATCGAACCCCAGAGTTCGGCTGACCAGCCCGGACCGAAATAGACCGGGTGAGCGCGTAGCGCGAACCTCGGGTCAGTGCCCGCGAATCTGCTCGGACGTCACCGCGATCACTCGTTGCCTTCGCGCCGGTTGTACGCGTCGAGCTGTGCCTTCGCCTCGGCCTTGTTGCCGAGCCGCTGGTGGAGCTCGCCGAGCGCCCTCAGCGCCCAGGTGTTCGACTTGTCCGAGTCGCGGAAGCGCAGCATCCACGCGAGCGCGTCCGCCTTGCGCTTCGCCGTCTCGGCGAGCTTCGACATCGCGAGCAGCTCGCTACCGAGCTCACGATCCTTCGACCCCGCCTTCGCGACCACGTCGAACGCCTTCTGCGCGACCGTGTACTTGCCCTGCGCGATCCGGATCTCGAGCAGCCGCTGCTTGCTCGCGCGATCGCGCTGACTCTCGAGATAAGCGATCGCACCGGCGAGTCCACCGAGGAAGCGGAACTCCCAGGCCGCGTACTTCAGCGGGTCGGCTTCCCAGGTCTTTGGGTCGGCGAAGTACCCCTGAACGAAGCTATCGTTGAACAGCGTCACGGGCCGCAGCGCGCGCGCCACCTTGCCGAGGAGCGGCCCTGTCGGATCCGGTGCTGGCTCGGCACCCGCGCGCACGATCAGGTTCCTGCCGGCCGCGATCAGCTCAGCGCCGGTCTTTGCGAGCGCGGGCTTCACCTTGGCAGCGAGCTTGGGCCCGAGGATCGTCAGCCATCGCGCACCGCGCGATTTCCCCTCGAGGACCCAGTCCGTCGAGCCGTTAGCGGCGACGTCGTAGCCCGCGTGCACGAGGAACGGCCCTGCCGCTCGTCGCTGCGCGCTCGAGAAGCTGGTGATCATCGGGTGCGTGGCGAGGTGCAGCGAGCCGTAACCCGACACCACCTGCAGATCCTTCGTGATCTCCGTCGCGAACGCGATCATGTTCTCGACGCCGATCTGCCACACGAAATCGCTCGCGAAGCGCATCTCGAGCACGCACGGCGGATGGTCGTCGCCGCTCGCATTGATCATGAACGCCGGGCAGTGCGGCTCATCCTTCTGCGCCTTGCCGATCTCCGGCTCGTCATCGCTGCCCAACCAGAAGTACGCGTGCGGTTTCTTCAGCGCGGTGTGCGCGCGCGACACCGTCGAGGACGACGCCGCGCGAACGTCGGTCGAGCTCGATCCGATCAACGCCCATCGCAGCATGTCGGGTGGGACGAAGGCGACATACTTATCGAGCGCACCCGCCATTGCCTTGCGTGTCTTCGCTATCGTTCCGTCGAGGAACCACGCGAGGAGGAACGTGTCGCGCAGCATCAGATCCTTGCCCTCGCGCACACGTACCGGATCGAACGGCGCCTTGCTCTTCGTGGCCGGCTTGCTCGGCGACTTGGCAGGCGGACCCAATGGCTCGTCTTCCTCTTCGATCGGGCCGTACTCGTACTTGCGGTCTGTTGCCTTGCTGAAGCCGACGTACGTGATGTCTCTGCCATCTGGCTCGCTGTAATGCGCGAACGCCAGCGGCAGC
>JACCYD010000996.1 GCA_013696695.1 Deltaproteobacteria bacterium
GCGGCGATGCTTGGTCATGCCTCTTGGTGCCGACCCCGCGGAAATGTGCCCCCAAAGAGTTTCGGTCACGAAGCCGGCCGGCCGGCACTACGGGGCATGACGAAATCGAACCGCCCCAAGCGTGAGACCCGGCCTTTGACCCTCGACACCCTCGAAAAGGTTGTCGGCGGCGAGGACGCCCCTCGCGACATCGCGACCGGCCAGGCCTCCGGGAAGCGGCAACACGGCGAAGTTCTGTGACCGCTACCTCCTTATGAGAGGGCCGGTCGATGGCGTAGAATATCCGCCTCGGCATGGCCTCGATCCGGATCGTCGACTACTGGATGCGAAGCCCGGCGTCTGTCCCGAGTCACTACCGATCCGTGATGGTGGTGACCGAGAAGTGGGCCGAGCAGCGCGTGCTGATGCGCGCGTACGCCGATAGCCGCGACCAGACCTGCCCGACGATCGTGCTGCACGGCCAAGAGCTCGCGATCGGCCCCGCCGGCACTGATATCAACGGGCCGTGGGGCGTCCACGTCGGCTCGCAGGTCGGTGAAGGCGACGAGCGCGCGAGAGAGATCAAGAACCAGCTCGAGGCTGCCGCCAAGCGCCTCGCCGGCAGCAAGGGCAACCCGCCGCGCCTGGCGGACGAGGAGTCGACCTTCGAGCGCGAGCCCACCGCGAACTGGGGACCGGGTGCGCCGCGCATCCTGCCGAAGCGCCAGGGCCACCACACGCAGCCGCCGGTGTCGTTCGTCGAGAACGCGGGTGCGGCGCGGATCCCGAACCATCAGGCCGCGACCATCGTCCCGCAGATGCAGGTCGCCCATCACGTGGCGCCGGCGGCGGGCGTTCAGAAGGCCGGAAACGACTTCCGCCAGACTCCGCTGCCTCGGCGGCGGAGCGGGCTGACGCGGCAACCGATGACGGCCAACGCGCGGACGGCGCTCGGCTACCAATCGGGGTCCGGAGCGCAGTCGGCGCTGGTTCGGCTCGGGCTCACACCACAGGTTTCGGCGCGGCTGGGGCGGCTGGTCGATCGGGTGGTACCGGCCGATTTTCATATCGATCCTGGCGAGCGACGAATCCTCAACGCGCTCGGCGACGGGCCGATGACCGCACGCGCGATCGGCAACCTGATGAACCTCGCCGACGCGGTCGCGTATATGGAGGAGCTGACCCGCAAGCTCGAGAATTACAACCTCGACTTGGTCGAGCCGGGCGACCCCGACGGCGACGAGCCCAGTTACCGTCTGCGTCGCTGATCCTCGTCCTCGCCGCACTCAAGAGAGGGTCTTGGCGCTAGGCCACGCTCGATTCGGTGTGGTAAAGCCGCCTGCCGCCATGCAGGTCCGCATCGAAGACGTTTCACCCGTCGAGAAGAAGATGTTCGTCGAGATCCCGTGGGAGACGGTTTCTCAGAAGCTCGGCAACGCGTATCGCGAGCTGGGCAAGGGAGTCGCTCTCAAGGGCTTCCGCAAGGGCAAGGTTCCGCGCCCGGTGCTCGAACAAGTCTACGGCTCGCGCGTCAACGCCGAGGTCGCGTACGAGCTGGTGCGCGAGTCGTTCTTCCGTGCGAACCAGGAGCACAACCTGGCCGCGGTCGCAGAGCCGCGCGTCGAGGAAGCCGCCCCGATCAAGAAGGGTCAGCCGTTCACGTTCAAGGCGATCATCGAGGTGCGTGGCGAGGTCATTCCGCAGGAATACACCGAGCTGCCGATCGAGCGCCGCCGCCTGGACATTCCGGAGACGGCCGTCGAAGAGGCGATCGCTCAGCTTCGCCGCGAGCACACCGAGCTCAAGCCGATCGAGGGTCGCGAGATCACCGCGCTCGGTGACATCGTCGGTCTGTCCGTCACCGGCACGATCGGCGAGCACGCGATCAACCAGCCGCAGTTCGCGGTCGATCTCGACGATCCGGAGCGCGAGCCGCTGCCGGGGTTGCGCGAGGCGCTGACCGGCATTCCACTCGACACCAAGGACAAGCCGCTCGAGATCACGGTCCCCGAGGATCACAAGGACGATTCGATCAAGGGTCGCAAGGCGAGCCTGGTGGTCACGATCCTCGAGGTCCGCGCGAAGGACGTGCCCGCGCTCGACGACGAGTTCGCGAAGGACACGGGCAAGGCCGACACGCTCGATGGGCTACGCGGCGCGTTGCGAAAGGAGCTCGAGGAGAAAGAGCAGGCCACGATCGATCGCGAGGCCCGCGAGGCCGTGCTGCGCGAGCTGATCAAGAAGAATCAGATCCCGGTCGCGTCGTCGCTCGTCGAGCGCGCCGTCGAGATGCAGTACCAGCGGCTGCGCCAGATGCTCGGAATGAAGCCGGAGCGCGGCAACAACGCGCTCGCCGGGCTGACCGACGATCTGCGCGACAAGATGCGCCCGGCCGGCGCCGACGAAGTCCGTGGCCAGTTGCTCCTCGAGGCGATCGCCGACAAGGAGAACATCGCGGTCACCGACGAGGAGCTCGGCAAGCACGTCGAGACCACCGCGAAGGCGCGCAACATGCCGGCGGCCAAGCTCAAGGCCGAGTGGCAGCGCGACGGCCGCCTCGACAACGTCACGTACTCGCTGCGCCAGGACAAGGTGCTCGGCTTCCTCGTCGGCAAGGCCACGATCACCGAGGTCGAGAAGCTGACGCAGCAAGGCACGCCGCTCCCCGAGGGTGGCCCCGAGAGCGAGCACAACGACGCAGGGCCAGAGGGGCATGTCCACGGCCCCGACTGCGACCACGGTTAGCTCGCGCGCCGGAGCGAGCGCGATCGCGCATGCTCGGCTCTGTGCGAACACGAGTCATCGCGCACGGTTGCAGAGTGTTTCCAGAAGGGGCGCACGCCGGTCTCCGGCGATAGACTCCGCGGGATGGATAGCGGACCGACAGCGCCGTCGACCTCGGGGACGCGCCACCCGACGCTCGCGCAACTGCGGGAGGCGTCGCATCCAGACGTCAGCGTTCACCTCCAGAGCTGCGCGCAGTGCCAGTCGATGATCGCGGCGGATGTGCCGAGTGCACCGATCCCGCTCGACCTCCCGAAGGGGCTGGTTTCGGAGAGCGCGTTCAAGTGGCCCGCGGATCCGATCGCGCGCGGCGGGATGGCGGCGATCTACGCAGCGGAAGATCGGCGGCTCGGCCGCACCGTGATCCTCAAGGCGCCCCGCGAAGGCGATGACCTCGCGCCGGGCCTCGCGGACATGTTCCAGCGCCGCGTCACCGCGGAGGCGCGAATCCTCGCGAAGCTCCAGCACCCCGCCATCGTGACGATCCACGAGCTCGGCAAGTCGACCGTGGGCTGGCCGTTCTGCGTGCTCGAGCGGGTCGAAGGCGTGTCGCTGCGCGATCGGCTCGACGAGCTGGTCGAGCTCGAGAAGGATGGCAAGCCGCGGACGCGCGAGCGGCTCGAGTTGCTGTCAAACCTGGTGTCGATCGCCGAGGCGCTCGCGTACGCGCACGAACGCAACGTGGTGCATCGCGACTGCACGCCGAACAACATCCTGCTGGGCAAGCGCGGCGAGGCGACGTTGATCGACTGGGGCATCGCGCGCGATCTCGATGCGCCGGGAATGGCCGAGGATGCGTTGAGCGTCAACAACCAGGACCCGTCGGTCAGCGGCCGCATGGTGACGATCAGCGCCGGCACGCCGCCGTACTTGCCGTACGCACAGACGCAGGGGCGCCAGGCCGAGCCCAGCTTCGACGTCTACAGCTTCGGCATCACGCTCTACGAGACGGTGTCGGGCGTGACGCCGTTCGAGTGGCGCGTCGAGGACACCGAGGTCGGTCGCGCGAAGCAGCTGGTGCGGTTCCTCGAATGGGCGCAATCGGACGAGCCTGCAGCGCCGGCGATGCCGAAGGATCTCGAGCTGTCGGGCATCATCGCGCGCGCGATCGATCGCGACGGCGCCAAGCGCTTCACGTCGGACGAGCTGGTGCGTGCGCTCAAGCAGTACCTGACCGGCGATCTGGTGTTCTCGCATCGCTACTCGGTCACCGGTCGCCTCGCGCGGTGGGCGCGGCGGAATCGCGCGCTGGCGGTCGGAGTGGTGTCGTTG
>JACCYD010001010.1 GCA_013696695.1 Deltaproteobacteria bacterium
CCCCGAGCTGGTGCGCGAGCTGGCCGCGCTCCTCGACGCCAAGCTCGCCGCGGCCAAGATCTCGCCGTTCTAGCGGCGCCGGCGACGCCGCACGAGCAATGCGAGCACGGCGAACCCGACCATCCCGGAGCCTCTGCCGCCGGAGCTGCACTGGTAGTAGGTCTCGGGCCCCTGCGGATCTTCGGGCAGCGGAAGCTCGCCGATCCCGACGCCTTGCAGCGGAATCGAGGTCTCGCCTTGCGAGTGCTCGATCACGAGGCTGGCGATCCGCTCACCTGAAAGCTGCGGCGTCATGATCACCAGTAGCTCGACGCTCGCCGTCGGCGCGATCGAGCGCTCGAGCGGCTGCTGGTCGGACGCACCGACGAACAGGAAGTCGGCGGCCGCCTCGCCTTCGATGCGCTGACCGGTGACCATCAGATCATCGCCGGAGCAGTTGGTGAGCTTTGCCGACCTGGCGAGCGTGTTGACGGCGAGCGCGGGCGACCCGAAATCGAGGCCGAGCGCCGGCGACCCGCTGATGCCGGCCGGAAGTCCGATGACCTCGAGCACGAAGTCGCGCGACGGCTTGCCGGGGATGTCGGTTCCGACGGTGACGATCGACGAGGCAGGGCCCTCCATAATGGGCATGACCGAGGCGGTGAAGACGCGCTCGTCGGCGTGGTTGCCGGCGACCGCACCCGGCGTCCCGGAGACCGAGAACGGCGCATCGGGGGAGCTGAACGAGTTGACCGCGAAGCCACCAGGCTTGGTCGAGAACACCGCGACGTCCTGTTGCACTGTGGTGCCGGCACATACGGGTCCGAAGTTGACGCCGTCGGGGTTCGCGCCGATCTCGGCCTCGAGCGCTTCGGTGCTGATCACCAGCTCTTGTTGCTGGGTGGTGTCGTGCAGGATGCGCAGCTTGCCGTTGTTGATCTTGCTCTGCGGCGTCCCGGCCGCGTAGCGCAGCTTCACCTTGAAGTTGCCGGTGAGTGGCACCAGCACCAGGCCGGGCGCCGGTGCGTTGATCAACACGACGTCCGTGGTGTCGACCACCGCGACCGAGTTGATGGTGGCCGAACCGGTGCCGGTGTTGGTCACCGCCACCTCGACTTCGATCGGTGCACCGACGCGGGTGTCGAGATCGATCGGGCTACCCGGAAACGCAACCAGATCGGAGTCGATGCCGTTGCACCGCAGCGGGATCGCCACCTGACCGCCGGTGGCATTGCTGTTGATCCTCATCACGGTCGAGACCACGCCCACTTGCGTGGGTGCGCACGTCACGTCGAGCTTTTCGCCGGCACCGACGGCCAGCGTGTGATTGCCGGTGCTGCCGTCGACATCGAACACCGCGCCGGAGTCGAGAGCTACGCTGGTGATGTTCAGCGGCATGCTGCCTTCGTTCTTGACGATCACGGAGACGATGCGCGACGTGTTGTTGATCCGGACGTCGCCGAAGTCGAGGTTCGAGGGCGACGTGCTGATCACGAACGGCGCCGCCTTGCCGGTACCGGTCAACGTCACCCCGAGCGTACCGAACGTGCCGTTGAAGAACACCTGACAGTTCTGCGCGCCCGACGCGGTCGGCTTGAAGGTGGCCGGAAAGCTGGCCGTCCTGACGATGAAGCTCTGGCATCCCGCGCCCTGAGTCGAGTCGTCGATCCCGGTGGTTCCGTCGTGGCGCGGCTTGCCGGCGGCCGTACCCGAGCCCGAGCCCTCCGCGCACGTCCGCGAGACTTCGATCGGGAAGCCGGATCCAGATCCGGACCCAGATCCAGATCCAGGAAGCGTCACGGAGAAGTCCGAGCACGCGAAGGTCACGCTGGTGATGTGGTCGACCGAGTCGCCGCTGCCCGAGGCGGGCGAGATGACGATCGTTTGCGATCCTGACGTGGTGCCGACCTCGACGTCACCGAACTGGAACGTGGCCTGGTTTGGCACCACGGCCAGTTGCTCCGTGGTCGACAGATGCACGTAGCCGACACACGCTGCGATCGTCGCGGTGATCGCGACCACGAGCGTCGCGAAGAAACGGCGGCGAAGTCTCACCTCACCAGGATCGAGCGCGCACCACCAGCATGTCAACGCGGCTTCGAGTTGTATGCCGGGGGCGCGTGGGTGATTCGCCTACACGCGTGCGTCGACGTCCGTCGTCGGGCCGCGAATCCAGGCTCAGAGCGTGAAGATCGAGGCGCCCCAGGTGAAGCCCGAGCCGAACACCGCCGCGAGGATGCGGTCACCGCGCTTCACCTTGCCCTGCTGGCGCCAGTAATCGATCGTGAGCGGCACCGTCGCTGCCGTCGTGTTGCCGTACCACTCGATCGTGTTGAGCACCTTCTCGGGTGGAATCTTCGCGACCTCGACGACCTTCTCGTTGATTCGCAAGTTGGCCTGGTGGGGCACGAACCACGTGATGTCGTCCCAGCTGAGACCCGTCTTCGCGAGCGCCGCTTGCGACGCCATCACCATGCCGCGCACCGCGTGGAGGAACACGCGCTTGCCATCCATGTGCGGATACATCAGCTGGTTGGTCTCGCGGTCGGTCGGGTTGTAGTCGATATACGGCAGCTTGTTGATCTCGAAGATCTTGAGATAGAGATCCAGCGCGCCGGTGCCATCGGCGTGCGCGGCCGTGTACATCACGCCGCTGCGCGGATCATCACTCTCGCTCGGACCGAGCACCATCGCGCCCGCGCCATCGCCGAACAACACCATCACGTCGCGGCCGCGCGTCGAGAAATCGAGTGAGTGACTGTGGAGCTCCGCTCCGATCAGCAAGATGCGTTTGTACATTCCGGTGCGCACGAACGCGTCGGCCATCTGCAGGCCGTAGACGAACGCCGAGCACTGCTGGCGAATGTCGAAGCACGCGCAGTTGGTCTTCTCCGCGATGCCGAGCTTCTTCTGCACGAGCACCGCGGTGCCCGGGAAGTGGAAGTCGGGAGACAGCGTGCCGAGGATGATGCAATCGATCTCGCCGGCATCGACACCGGCATCCGCGAGCGCGCGCTTGCTCGCCTCGAGCGCGAGATCGCTGGTCGCCGTGTTGCCATCGTTCGGCACGTAGCGACGCTCTCGGATCCCGGTGCGCTTGTAGATCCACGCATCGTCGGTCTCGGTCCGAACGACGTCTCCGCGCACGTGCTTGTCGTCGAGGAAGGGGATCTCCTCGTTCTTGACGACGCGTTCGGGCACGTAGCTGCCGAGGCCCAAGACCTGCGTGCGGATCATCTGACGTGGATATGTCAGATGCACGCTTGACGACAAGGGCCGGTGGCACCTCAAGCGTTACGTGAGACAACCAAGGCGTGCGGAGGAGCGCACTGTTTTTTTCGACCATCGTGATCGGCGTCGGGCTCGCGCTCGGTGCGTGGATCTCTCCGCCTGTGTTCGCACCGTCACCGAAGGCGCTCGCCGGCTGGCCGCTCTACGACCGATATTGTCTGCCGTGTCATGGCGCATCCGGCGATGGTCGCGGTCCAGCGGCGCCGGTTTCGGCGGGACGTCCGCGCGATTTCACCAAGGGTGAGTTCGCGTGGCGCACCACGCCGCAAGGTTCTGCGCCGACGCGCGATGACCTTCGGCTCACGATCCGACACGGTGCGCCGAACACGTCGATGCACGCGAGCCCGCTCGGTGATGCCGAGATCGATCAGCTGATCGAGGTCGTGCTCGCGTTCGCACCATCCGCGAAGCCGGGCAAGCCGATCGCGCTCGCGGCGCCACCGGCGCGCGATGCGGAGCGCGGCAAGTTGCTGTGGACCGAGAAGGGCTGCGGCACCTGCCACGGTCCGACGGGCACAGGAGA
>JACCYD010001017.1 GCA_013696695.1 Deltaproteobacteria bacterium
GCCCGAGCTCGCGCAGGCCACCGCGCGCGGCGTGCAGCTGTTCGTCGGCAAGCGCGCGATCCGCGATCGCGGCATCCTCCACGCGCTCGCGATGGGGTATGGCGAGCTGGTGCCGCGCGGCCGCTATCCGGTTGCCGTCGTGCTGCTCGAGCTGGCGGCGGGCTCTGTCGATATCAACGTCCATCCGCAGAAGTCCGAGGTGCGGTTCGCCGATCCGTCGGCGGTCGCGGCCGCGATCCGGCATGTCGTCCAGGCCGGCGTTGCCGCAGCGCAATGGCGAGCCGATGGTGCGGCCTCGGCGATCTCGATGACCGCGATCGCGAGCAGCGCACCGCCCGTGCTGCCGTTCGATGGCCCGGCCACGTCGCTCGCGCAGCGGTACGCCCGCGAGCTGCGCAGCCGCGGCTCGATCGGGTCGATCGGATCGATCGGCTCGGGCGCGCGCGCAGATCGGCGAGCCGCCGCGCAAGGCTCGCTCGGCATCTCGTCGTCGCACGGTATTTCGGCACGTAACTGGGTCGATCAGGTTCAGCGCGAGAGCAGTGTGATGCGCGCCGCGGAGTCCAAGGGCCTCGCGAAGTACACGCGCTCGCTGCGCGGTAGCGATGATCGCAGGGTCAGCGGCGACGATCCGATGGCCGCGCTGTCCGAGGCGTACGGTCGCGCGCTGGCCGGCCGCGAGGGCCATGGCGCGCTCGGCGAGCTAGGGGGCGATCCATCGCGCACGTTCGCCGCGGTCGAAGCCGCGCGCGATGGGTTTCCTGTGGGCGATGCCGGCTTCGACGATCACCCGGCGCGGTTCCCCGAGGGCTCGGGGCGCGTCGCCGAGCGCGCGGGCTATTTCTCGCAGCTGAGGTACCTCGGCCAGCTCGATCTGACGTACCTGGTGTGCGAGGCGGCCGGCGAGCTCGTGCTCGTCGATCAACATGCAGCGCACGAGCGCGTCGAGCTCGCACGGTTGATCGCACGTCAGGGCGAGCGCGATCCGGCGATCCAGAAGCTGCTGTTCCCGATGACCATCGACGCCACGCTCGCGCAGCTCGAGCTGGTCGCTCGCTCGTCGGCGGTGCTCGCGGCGGTCGGGTACGAGGTCGAGGTGTTCGGCAAGGCCACGCTCGCCGTCAAGGCGGTGCCTGCCGGCATCCGCCACGGTGATCCGGCGCAGCTGTTGCGCACGCTGCTCGACGATTGGGCGAAGCAAGGCGCACCGTCCGATGAAGAGCGCGTGCTCGCGGTGCTCGCCGAGATCGCGTGTCACTCGGTGGTGCGCGCCGGCGATCGGCTCGCGGCCGGCGAGGGCGAGGCGTTGCTCGCCTCGCTCGATGGCATCGATCCGGAAACGCCCGCACCGCATGGCCGCTCGTTACTGCTGCGCTTGCCGCTCGCAGAGATCGGCCGCCGCTTCGGCCGCTGATTCCTCGATCGCGGCATCGCGAGGCGGCGTGGTTCACGCGCCGGGCGTAACGTGCTAGCTCTGCGACGTGAAGGACTTCGATCCCAACGCCGCGGCACAGCCGGACTCCGGGATCTTCTGTTTGCCCCACACGCCGGCCGACGCGAAGGTCGTGCTGGTACCGGTGCCATGGGACGTCACGACATCGTATCGCGCGGGCACGGCGAAGGGCCCGGCCGCGATCCTCGCGGCGTCGCGGCAGATCGATCTGTTCGACGTCGAGCTCGGCAAGCCGTGGATGGCCGGCATCGCGATGCTCGACGAGTCGGCCGAGGTGCAGCAGTGGAACCGCGAAGGCCGCACTCTCGCCGAGCCGGTGATCGCGGCCGGCGGCCCGGGCAGCGATGCCGCGCTCGCAAGCGCGGTGAAGCGCGTCAACGAGATGGGCGCGACGCTCAACGACTATGTTCGCGACGAGGTCACGCGCTGGCTCGATGCGGGCAAGCTGGTCGGTGTGGTCGGCGGCGATCACTCCGTACCGTTCGGCGCGATCGCCGCGGTGGCGGATCGCCACCCCGGTGTTGGCGTGTTGCACGTCGATGCGCACGCGGATCTGCGGGACGCGTACGAGGGGTTCACGTGGTCGCACGCGTCGATCATGCACAACGTGGTCACCAAGCTTCCCGATGTCGCGCGGCTCGTGCAGGTCGGCATTCGCGATCTCTGCGAGGCCGAGTACGACGTGATCCGGAAGTCCAATCGCCGCGTGCTGACGCATTTCGATGCCGAGCTCGCGACGCGTCGGTTGGCTGGTGAAAGCTGGGCAGGGCAGTGCGAGCGGATCGTCGAAGCGCTGCCCGCCGAGGTCTACGTGTCGTTCGACATCGACGGCCTCGATCCAGCGATGTGTCCGCACACCGGCACGCCGGTGCCAGGCGGGCTGTCGTTCGCGGAGGCGAACTACTTGATCGGTGCGGTCGTGCGCAGCGGTCGCCGGATCGTCGGCTTCGATCTCAACGAAGTGGCGCCCGGTCCCGAGGGCGACGAGTGGGACGCGAACGTCGGCATGCGCCTCCTTTACAAGATGATCGGCTGGGCGCTGCGTTCACAGAACATCTCCCACTGATCTCCGACGAGCACGACACGGCGGTCTTCCCTCCGATTGGGCGGAATCTTGTCGCTAAACCCTGACAAGTTTTCACGTCTTCGTGCAACGCGACGGGCCGGGTGATGCGTTGGACATGCAACCGGAGGCATTCAGCATGTTGCGCAAGTCCCTGTTCGCACTCGTCATCGGAGCATCGTTTTTTGGCTGCAAGAAGAAGGGCGCCGACATGGCACCTGCGGGCGAGGCTGACAAGGCCGCACCCAGCGTTGGCTACGGATCCTCGGCGGTTGCCAGCGAGAAGGCCGACTCGGAGGACTCGCCGCACCGCGCGGGCGGTGCTCCTCCCGCCGATCCCGCGATGCGCAGGGAACTGGCCCCGAAGGGCATCTCGCCCGGGGCGACCGGAGCAGCGATCGGCGCGGATGGTGCCCGGCCCGATGACATCGCCACCACCCCGCCCATCACGCCGCCTGCCAACACCAGCGGCGGCGTGCGCGCCGGCGAGTGGGACGACAACGCGAACTATCGCGATTACGTGAAGTGGTTGAAGGAGAGCCCGCGCAACGTCGCGCGGCTCGACGTCAACGATCGCCAGTTCGTGGTGG
>JACCYD010001063.1 GCA_013696695.1 Deltaproteobacteria bacterium
ATTCTCGGTAAATTTTTCGGCGCAATCAGAGCTCAGCTCAACAAGCTCGCGAACTACTTCTGGGAGGCGGACCCGATCGCCCAGATGCAGTACGAGTACGACCAGGCCGTCGAGCAGCTGAAAGAAGGCCGGATCGGGCTCGAGCAGTATCGCGGGCTCGTCGAGCGGGTTGGCAGGCAGGTCAAGGAAGGCGAGAAGCAAGTCGTCAAGCTGACCGCCCAGGCGAAGGCCTATCTAAAGGCCGGCGAGCGCGAGACCGCGGGTCAGATCGCGCTGCAGCTGACGAAGGCGAGGGCCAGTCTCGAAGAGAACAAGCAGCAGATGGCGATGCACGAGGCTGCGTACGGCAACAACCTCAAGAAGATCCAGCACGCGAACAAGAAGCTGGTCGAGGTCAAAGACAAGATTCACCACTACGACGCCGAGCTCAAGATGAGCGAGGCCGAGGCGGAAGTCGCGAAGCTCACGCAGAGCTTCAACATGGACGTCACGACGGACTTCGGTCAGCTGGAGGATGTCATCCAGCGAAAGATCGATACCAACCGCGGCAAGGCCCGCGTCGCGAGCGACCTGTCGAACGAGGGCGTCGACAAGATCCAGGCCGAGGAGCGGATGGAGCAGTCGATGGCCGACGATGCGCTCAAGGATCTCGAGGTCGAGCTCGGGATGCGCGCCCCCGAGACCACGCCGGTGGTCGCCACCGCGAAGGATCTCGGCCCGGCTGTCGAGGAGACGCCGGTCATCGAGAAGTCCGCCCCTGAAAAAGTCACCGAGTAATTAGCCTCGTATTGGAGCGAATCAGATGACTAACGGAGCTGGAAAACCGAAGCCTGCATTCTTCATCGCAGTCCTCGTCGTCGTCGCGGGCCTGATCGCCCTCGCCGTGATGCGCTGCAAGGGCAAGTCCGACACCGCCGATCCGGGCAACGGCACCGCCGGGGCACCGAAGGATCCGAAGGATCCGAAGAACCCGAAGGATTCGAAGAACCCGAAGGACATCCCGGCGGAGAATCCAGGCGACGGCAAGCCAATCCCCGGTCTGACCGCGGACAAGTACGATTACGAGCCGGCCACCACGCTGCCGCCGGTTCCGGGCACGTCGGGTTACACCGCGCTCGGCAAGCCGCGCGTCGTCAAGTTCGCCGTCAACGTGTGGGCCGGCTGGGCTCCCATCGTGTGGGCGAACCAGGGCGCGAAGGCCGGGAAGATCTGGAAGGACGCCAAGGGCGGCGAGTTCCAGGTCGATCTCCAGCTCGCCGACGATCCGGTTGCGATGGGCAATCTCGTCGCCAACGGTACGCACATTGGCTGGGCCACCGTCGACATGCTGCCGCTGATCATCGAGCGTCTGAAGAAGGACCCGCGAACGATGCCGCGCGTCTATCAGCAGGTCGACTGGTCCAACGGCGGCGACGGCATCGTATCGCGCGCCAACATCAAGGAGATCGGCGATCTCCGCGGCAAGACGATCGTGCTCGCGCAGAACTCGCCGTCGCACTTCTTCCTGCTGACGATGCTCGCCAACGGCGGCGTCAATCCGTCCGAGGTGAAGATGAAGTTCACCAAGGACGCGTTCCAGGCGGCGCAGGCCTACAACCAGAACCCCGACATCGCGGCGTGCGTGTCGTGGGCGCCGGACATCTACACGCTCACCGAGAACCCGAAGAGCGGCAACAAGCTGCTCGTCAGCACGGGCACCGCGAACAAGCTGATCGCCGACGTGTGGTTTGCGCGCGCCGATTTCGCGCGTGACAACCCGGAGATCGTCGAAGGCCTCGTGCGCGGCATCCTCGACGCCGAGACCGAGCTCAAGGGCAGCGACCAGAACAAGGCGAAGGTCGGCGAGATGCTCGACAAGTTCTACAACCTGCCCGGCGGCACCGGCGTGAAGATGCTCGGCGACGCGCACTGGACGAATTACGCGGAGAACCGCGACTTCTTCCTGGTCGCGAACAACCCGACGAACTTCCAGCGCACGTACGAGGCTGCGGTCAGCATGTACAAGAAGCTGCGCGTCGTCGATTCGGACGTCGAGTTCGACAAGATCATGGACTTCTCGGTGATCAAGAAGCTCGGCGCGGAGCAGAAGTACGCCGAGTCGAAGAACAGCTACGAGTTCAACTTCACACCGAAGAACGTGAAGGACCTCAACGTCGAATCGACGATCGTGACGAAGACGGTCGTGATCAACTTCTTCCCGAACTCGTTCGACGTCTTCAAGAAGGTCCCCGCAGCCGCCGGCGGCGGGGACGTTTATTACGACGGCAAGGTCGACTACACGGTCGAGGAGATCGCGAAGCTCGCGGGTCAATTCGGCGCGGCGCGCGTCGTGATCTCGGGTCACACCGATTCGTCGATGAAGGGCACGGCCGATCCGCAGCTGGTCAAGGACCTGTCGGAGAACCGCGCGAAGTCGGTGAAGGAAGGCCTGCTCAAGAAGTTCCCGAAGCTCGATCCGAACCAGATCACCACCACTGGCTACGGCTGGGAGAAGCCCGCCGATCCGGCCGACCCCGACAACCACTCCAAGAACCGGCGTGTCGAGGTCAGGGTGATTCCGGCCGAAGCGCAGTAGTCCGCGCGCAATCATGAGCAGCAGCGACAAGCCCGAGGACAAACCGGCCGAGCCGGCTTCGACGGGTGAGCCGCGTCCTGAAGCTGCGAAGGCCCCAACCGCGAAGCCTGACCCGAAAGCCGACGACGACGCGAAAGCGGAAGCCAAGGCCAAGGCAGACGAAGACAAGGCAATCGCCAAGGCAGAAGCCAAGGCCAAAGAAGACGCCGAAGAGGCCGCCGAGGACGAGGCCAAGGCGAAAGCCAAGGCGGAGAAAGACGCCGAGAAGGCCGAAGAGCGAGCGAAGGAAGAGAAAGCGGACAAAGAGCGGGAGCTGCGCGAGGCCAAGGAAGCGCTGACCAAGCCGCCGAAGGCGCCGCCCTGGTACCGCACGCTGCGCGCCGAGCCGCCGAGCCACCTCCGGATCGCGCTCGCCCTCGGCTTGATCGCGTTGTTGTTCGGCCTGTGGTGGTTCACCACGCGCGGCTACGACGTCCAGATGGCCTTCAACGGCCGCACCAAGCTGCTCGACTTCAAGATCGGGCCGTCGGTCGATCGGATCATCTCGGTCTCGAAGCTGCCGAGCCCTGGTGAAGTGTTCGGAAGCTTCGATACGCTCCTCGACCGCGATCTCACGAAGCACATCGCAGCGAGCTTGCAGCGTGTCGCGTACGGTGTCGGGCTCGCCGCGATCGTGGGGATCTTCCTCGGCATCCTCGCCGCGGCGCATCGCGGCGTGAACGCGGCGATCGCACCGGTCGTGATCTTCCTGCGCTCGGTTCCGATGGGCGCGCTGGTCCCGCTGACGCTGATGCTGTTCGGCGACGGCGAGACCCAGAAGTCGCGGTTCCTGTTCCTCGCGATCGTTCCGTTCGTGTTCAGCGATACCGTGAAGGCGGTCTCGATCGTCCCGGACAGATACGTCGAGACCGCACAGACACTCGGCGCGTCGCGGTTTCAGATCGTGCGTAAGGTGCTGGTGCCGCTGTCGCTCCCCGACATCATCACCAGCCTGCGATTCCAGCTCGGTCTCGGGCTTGGTTACATCATGCTCGCCGAGGACATCGATACCGAGTTCGGGCTCGGTAAGCTGATCAGCCTGAGCCAGCGGCAGGGACTCAACGATCAGGTCTACATGACGCTGTTCATCATCGCGTCCATCGCGTTCATGATCGATTACTTCCTGCGGACCATCCAGCGCGGGGTGTTCTCGTGGCGGAAGGATCTATGAACGTGCGGGCTGAAATGACGAGCGGGCTGAAATGACGAGCGGGCTGAAATGAC
>JACCYD010001081.1 GCA_013696695.1 Deltaproteobacteria bacterium
GGATCGCGGCCTCGCCAAGACGTTCAACGCGCCATCGATCGTGATCGGCCGCGCGAATGCCGACCTCCAGCTCGACGATCGTCGGGTGTCCGCACTGCACGCCGAGCTCCGCCTCGAGCCCGATGGATTTCGACTGCGCGACCTCGGCTCGACGAACGGAACGCTGATCAGCGGCGTGCGCATCGTCGAGGCATTCCTCACCCCGAACGCGGTGATCGCGCTCGGCGATACGACGATCCAGTTCACGCCTCTCGATGCGTCGTTCGAGCTCCCGCTCGCGAGCGCGGATCGCCTCGAGGGCTTCATCGGCGGCGGCATCGCGATGCGGCGGATGTACGAGCTGATCGCGCGGTATGCCGGCACCGATGCGACCGTGCTGATCACCGGCGAGACCGGCTCGGGCAAGGAGGTCGCGGCGGAAGCGATCCATCTCCGCTCGCGTCGCCGCAGCGGCCCGTTCATCGTGCTCGATTGCGGCGCGATTCCGGCGCAGCTCGTCGAGGACCAGCTGTTCGGGCACGAGGCCGGCGCGTTCACCGGCGCCGGCGCGGCGCGACCGGGCGTGTTCGAAGCGGCCCACGGCGGCACGCTGTTTCTCGACGAGATCGGCGAGCTTCCGATCGAAGTCCAGCCGAAGCTGCTGCGCGCCGTCGAGACCAAGACGGTCACGCGGCTCGGCTCGACAGAGCCCCGCAAGTGCGACGTGCGGATCGTCGCCGCGACGAACCGCGACCTCGCCTCCGAGGTCAATCGCGATCGATTCCGCGCCGATCTGTACTTCCGGCTCGCCGTCGCGCGCATCCACGTGCCGCCGCTGCGCGAGCATCGCGAGGATCTCGACGCGCTCGTCGAGCACTTCGTCGCGAAGCTCGCGTGCGGCCCGCTGCCACCAGAGTTCCGTGCATGGGCGCACAAGCACCCGTGGCCCGGCAACGTGCGCGAGCTACGCGCCGCCGTCGAGCAGTCGATCGTGTTCGCCCGCCACCCCGAGCTTGCACCGATCTGGAACGCGCCACCTGCGAGCGGCGCGCTCGAGATCGACGTGTCGCTGCCGTTCAAGGAGACCAAGCGAAAGCTGCTCGACGAGCTCGAGCGCCGCTACATCGTCGAGCTACTCGACGCGCACGGCGGCAACGTGTCGGCCGCGGCGCGCGCCGCGGATCTCGATCGGATGACGATCTACAAGATGCTGCGACGCGCTGGACTGCGAGATCCGGAGTAGCGTCTGCGCGGCGACGGGACGCTCCTCTTCACACCGCGCCAGGTCTTCCTGCCCCTCGCCGCGTCGTGCGCCGGCGGCATCGTCATCATCCTCGCGCTCGCGCGCGATCAAGCGGTCGCGAACGCGGCGGCGGCGGCGTTCGGCGTCGCGTCGCTGATCTCGCTGGTGCTCGCGACCGTGCTCGGTCGAGGTGAGAGTCGCGCGCGATCTGGAATGCGCATCCTCGCCGTCGGGTTGCTCGGCGCTTCGGCGACCCTGCCCGGCTGGTACTTCGGCCCGAGCTCGGCATACGCCGGCATCGTCGCGTGTCTGTTGCTGTTCGCCGGTGTCCTGCTCGGCGGTCGCGGCACGCCGTTTCCCACCGGCGGTGCGTGGGCCGTCGCGCTCGGACTGATCGCGGGCCAGGGCACGATCGCCGCGCTGGTGTTCGCGGGCGTGATCCGCGACGCCTCGCTGTTGCCGGTGTTGCCGCCCGACTCGACGACGTGGCACCACGTCGCCGCACACCTCACGGTGCTCTCGGTCTACGTCGCCGCGTTCGCGATCGGTCGCCAGCTACACGTGCGCTACTGGAAGCTGTCCGAGGATCTCGACGTCTCGACGCGCGCCGTCGCCCGGCGCGAAGCGCTCCTCGACGAAGCGCGCGCGGAATATCGCCGCACGTTCGCGCTCGGACGCGAAGGCGTGTTCGCCGGTCACACGATCGGTCGCTATCAGCTCGGCGAGCTGATCGGTCGCGGCGGCGCCGGCGAGGTCTACAGCGCGCGCGACGTGGTCGATGGCTCGCTCGCGGCGGTCAAGCTGCTGCGCGCCGACAAGCTCGACGACGACGCCAAGATCCGCGGCTTCCTCGAGGAAGCCACGATCCTGACGAGGATCGATAACCCGCACGTCGTGCGCACGCGGCACGTCGGTGGCCCCGACGAAGGCCTGCCGTACATCGCGATGGAGCACCTCGAGGGCGAGACCCTCGCGCAGCTGATCGCGAAGCGCGGGCGGCTCGATCGCGAGCAGCTGCGCTCGCTGATCGAAGACGGCACCGCCGCGCTCGTCGCGACACACGCGGCGGGCGTGATCCACGGCGATGTCGCGCCGGGCAATCTCGTGCTCGCAGGCACGTGGAAGCTGATCGACTTCGGCGTGCGCTCGACCACGGAGGTGATGGGAACGCCGAGGTTCGTCGCACCGGAGCGCCTCACCGGGACACCGCTGGCGACGGCGGCGGATCTCTATGGCTTCGCCGCGTGCGTGTACATGGCGATCACGGGGAACGAGCCCTTTGCGGGGGTGCCGCGGGCGGCGTTGCCGGCGGTCGCGGCGCGCGAGCTGCCGATGGATCCGCGGTTGAACGCAGAGATCTCGAACGAGCTCGCGGATGTGCTGGCGGTGGCGCTGGCGCCGGCGGTGGAGATGCGATTTGCGAACGCGGAGGATCTCGGTCGTAATTTGGTCTCGGCGCTGGAGGGTCGTGTCGATGCGGCGCAGGGCTCCCGGCTCGTGGATGCGCCTGCGTGGAGTGTCGCGCCGCCGATGGTCGCGTCGACCGAAGACACGCTGTCCTCAGACTCGGAACTTGGTACGCAAAGGCGCAAAGGCACGAAGGATCAGAACCAGAAACTAAAACAAAACCAAAACCAAAGCCCCGATCTGAATTCCGACCCCTTCGTGTCTTCGCGCCTTTGCGTACCAAATTCCGAGGGCCCGAGTGGCCCCCGCGATGAGGTCGGCGAGCGCGTCCGGCCATCGATGACCGAGGTCATCCACGATCCTGGCCCACTCTCGATCCATGACGTTCCCACCGATCTCCTGAACGTCCCCGCCGGCATCTCCGCGCGCGTCCTCACCACCGTTCCGCCCTCCGCGCCCAATCCATCTCTCGACTGGATCGTCTCGCCCGGCGGCACCACCACGTCTGTCGACACCGTCGCGTTTGGCGCGTGGCGTGGCGCCTTTGCGGACCGCATGCGCATCCAGTACCTCTACGTCCTCGTCGCCTGCGCGGTCGGCGCCGGGTTGATCAGCGCGATCGCACCGACGCGCTGGATGCTCGGCGTCGCGCTCGTCACGATCGCGCTCGCCGCCGTCGTCGTCGCGATCGAGCAGCGCGTGCAGCGCGAGTGGCCGTGGATGATCGTCGCCGCCCTCTCGATCGGACCGGCGTACGTGCTCGGGCTTCACTCCGGGTTTGCCGCCGTGATCGTGGTCGTGTTGTTCATCGAGTGCTCGTTCAAGTCATCGCTCGGTGGCTTCACCGGGCGTGGCTTCACGCTCGCCGCGGTGCTCGTCACCCACGCGGGCGCGTACGTGTTGATCCACATCGGCGTGTTGCCCGACACCGGCGTCACGACTGTCTTGCATCATCAGCCAGGGTGGTCGGGCTGGGTGATCCAGGCGCTGGTGCTGAGCGTCTTCGTCACCGCGTTCGTGATGGGCAAGACCACGCAGCAGCGCTACGCAGAGCTGGTGCGGCGCAACGAGCTCGCCGCACGCGACGCCGCGCAGAAGCAGGCGCTGCTCGCGACTGCGCGCGCGGAGGTCGACAAGGTGCTCGCCGGATTCGCCGGCGGCCTGTTCACCGGATCGAAGATCGGCGGCTACGTGATCGGCCGCTTGCTCGGACGCGGTGGAATGGGTGAGGTCTACGCGGCTGAGCGGCAAGGCAAGGACGTCGCGCTCAAGGTAATCCGCGCGGATAAGGTCGGTGGATCGACGATGCGCCGCTTCGCCCGCGAGGCCGAGGCGCTGACTCTCGTCGAGAGTCCGTACGTCGCGCGCGTGCTCGACGTCGGCACCGAAGATGGTCGCCTGCCGTACATGGCGATGGAGCTGGTCGAGGGCGTCTCGCTCGCGGAGCTGCTGCGCGAGCGCGAGCGCCTGGCGATCGACGAGATCCGTGCGATCGCCCGCGATGCGGCACGCGGGCTCACCGACGTGCATCGCGCCGGCGTCGTACACCGCGACGTCAAGCCCCACAACCTCGTGCGCACGACGATCGATGGCCAGCAGCGCTGGAAGCTCGTCGACTTCGGCATCGCGGTGATCGCCGATGCGCCGCGCGCGACCACCGGCAACGTGATCGTCGGTACCCCGGCGTACGCGGCACCCGAGCAGCTCGCCGGCGGCACCATCGATCCGCGCACCGATCTCTGCAGCCTGTCGCTGGTCCTCTATCGCGTGATCGTTGGCCGCCCGGCGTTCACGACAGAGCGGATCACGAATCCGAAAGCGACGCCTCCCGACCCCTACGCGCTCGGCGTGTCGCCGGACTTGTGCAACGTGCTGCGCATCGGCCTCGCCGCGCCCGCCGATCGGTTTGCGTCGGCGAGCGAGCTCGAGGCCGCATTCGAGGCGGCATTCGACGGCCGACTCGACTCCTCGCTCGTAGTCCGGGCGGCCGCGCTCCGCATGCGCGAGCCCTGGACGTAACCGCGCGAAGTTTCACCTGGCCACTCGACAAGCCAGGGACGAGACGCTGTCGAATCCGATCTACAGCCGGATGGGCAGGCCTCCTGATCTCGACGCGTTGCACTGGGCACGACGGTTGCTGAACCGATGCCCATGACGACGACGACCTACAGCGCTCTGCTCCTCGCCCTCGCCGGCTGCATGGTCGGCGAGGAAGCGGGCGGTCAACAGGACGTGTTCGAGATCCACGCCGACGTCGAAGGCGGCGTGCTGGTGCTCGAGGGGCAAGAGCTGACGGCGGAGCTCGCCGCGTCGCCCGTCCACGAGGCCGGTGACGAGTTCGTTCGGCTCGGCGTGATCTTCGATGCCGAGTCGCCGACCGCGCTCGAGCTGTCGGTCAGCTTCGATGGCGATTCGTGGTCCGAGTGGGTGTCGCCGACCGTGCACCATGTCGAGCAGGAGACCACCGGCGCGTTCGTCGCACAGATCGAGCTCGAGGAAGGCTCGACCCACGCGCGCTACTACCGCGTGCGTGGCGCGGCCACGTTCCTCCGAATCGAGGAGATGATCTTCTCGCAGAGCGAGAACGTCGAGACCGGTGAAGGCGACGTGGGTGTGTCGGCGCTCGACGTCGGCGGCATCGCGGTCGAGGCGCGGTCGAGCTGGGGCGCGCGTCCGAGCCGCTGCTCGAGCTCGCTCGGCAAGGTCTACCGGATGGCGATCCATCATACCGAGAGCCCGACGCTCGACACGATCTCGCCCGCCGCGCGGCTTCGTCAGATCCAGAGCTATCACATGGATGTCAAAGGCTGGTGCGACATCGGGTACCACTACCTGGTCTCGCGCGACGGCAAGATCTGGGAAGGCC
>JACCYD010001084.1 GCA_013696695.1 Deltaproteobacteria bacterium
AGACAACGCAGTCTCCGAGTTGTTGGCGTGGTAACCGCAGCTTGGAGGCTGTCGTTGTCGCTTGTCGATCCCCGGGATCTCCCGCCCAATCCTCGTCGGAGACCAGCGCTAAGATCTCACCTATGAGCGCGAGCTAGCGCGAGCTAGCGACGACGATAGAGCATTCGCCAGATCGGCAAGCCCGTGGCCTCGGCGTTCTGTTCACGCCACGACCGCACGCCGTACGGATTGCCCTGCCTCCAGAAGCTCCAGTCGCCAGCTGCGTTGACGAATCGGTCGTCGCCGTCGAAAGTCGCCATTGCATCGAGCGCGATGTCCCAGACGTCGGTCTGCACGAAGACTTCCGCGCCCGCCCGGACTGCGAGCGCGATCTGATCGGCGAGCACGGGGTCGACCATTCGACGCTCCTGGTGGCGACGCTTGAACCACGGATCCGGAAAGTTCACGTACACGCGCTCGATGCTGCCGGGCGCGAAGATCAGGCCCATGTGCAGCTGCGCGTGACAGAACACCGCGTGCACGGGCGCTGCGATCTCCTTCGCACGTTTGTTGACCGTGGTGCACCACTCCTCGCGAATCTCGAGCCCGACGTACAGCCGCGACGAATCAGCGACGGCGCGTTCGAACAAGAACTGCGCGTCGGCACATCCGATCTCGACTTCGACCGGCCGCCCGTCGAGCGGCGGTAGCTCGCCACGAAACTGCTCGAAGTGGAGCAAGTTCGGGTTGACGTGCTGCCGGATCCGCACGACTCAGCCTACCAACGTGCGTCGAGCGCGATGAAGCCGAACTGCCGCACGTTGAGCGGCGACTCGAGCGCTTCGAGCTCCGCGCGATTCACCCAGCGAAACGCCCCGAACTCCTCGTTCGGAGTGACCTCGGCATCCGGCGCCACCTCGGCGACGAACACGAAGTTCATGTGGAGGCCTTTCGAGCCGGCCTGGTGCTCCTCGTAGCCGATCAGCCCGGCGGGCACGCCGTCGAGCGCGTCGACGAGTCGCGGAAACACCGCCGTCAGCCCGGTCTCCTCGCGAAGCTCGCGAACGGCCGCCTCGAGGGGCGTCTCTCCGGCTTCGAGCTCGCCGCCGATCGGCAGCCAGGTCTCGAGTCGACGGTGTTCGATCACGAGCACGCGCTCGCCGCGGCGCGCGTACACGGCCACGCTGAATGCTCGTCTCGACACGGCGCGGACTCTACATCACGGCAGGACTTCGAAGGCCAGTGCGTTCGACGACCTCTCGTTGACCGTCAACACGATCTCCGTAGCGCCGACCTCGGCGATCTCCGGGATCTCGAGCGTCGCCGAGTCATCGTCGAGCGCGATCACGTTCGCGTGGATCGCCGGCAGGCCGAGCCCGATCTGAAACTCGCCGCCGGCGGTGTCGCAATTGCCAGACGTGCCGCACAACCGTTCACCGGTGATCGTCACCCGGGTCGTGCGTGGCGCAGCCTCGGGAGACACCGACTCCAAGCGCGGACCGCGAGCATCGGTGCATCCGACGATCGCGAGCGAGCACCACAGCAGTCGGGTCACGCCACGAGCGTCGCCGCTCTCCGCGACTCAGGCAAGGCGCGAGGCCTGCGAGCCGTGATGATTACTTCGGAACTTTTTCCCAGTCGGCCAGGAACTTCGTGAGCCCGAGATCCGTCAGCGGGTGCTTGCAGAGCTGCAGCAGCACCGATAGCGGACAGGTGGCGACATGCGCGCCGAGCAGCGCGGCTTGTTGAACGTGCATCGGCCCGCGCACCGAGGCGACGAGCACCTCGGTCTCGAGCGCGTAGTTGTCGTAGATCTGCACGATCTCGCCGATCAGTTGCATGCCGTCGGTGGCGATATCGTCGAGCCGACCGACGAACGGCGAGATGTACGTTGCACCCGCCTTCGCCGCGAGCAGCGCCTGCGTTGCCGAGAAGCACAGCGTGACGTTGGTCTTGATGCCCTCGTTCGTGCACGTACGCACGGCCTTGAGGCCCTCGGCGATCAGCGGGATCTTGACGACGATGTTCGGGCGCAGCGCCGCGTATTCGCGCGCTTCCTTCATCATCTCGTCGTGCGTAGTCGACACCACCTCGGCGGACACCGGGCCTTTGACGACATCGCAGATCTCGAGCAGGACCTCGCGGAACTTCTTGCCCGTCTTGGCGACCAGCGACGGGTTGGTGGTCACGCCATCGACGAGCCCCATCGAGGCGGCTTCGCGAACTTCGCGGACATCCGCGGTATCGATGAAGAACTTCATACGGTCCTCCGTTGCACCATTGTGGCCGACGACGTAGCGTGCGCCGGCGTCAGCACTCTACAGCGACGCTCTGACCCATGCCCAGCATCGGCACCGTCGATCTCCCCGACCGCCTCGAACGAGAGCGCTACTTTCGCGAGCTCGATTATCTCGAGCTGTCGATGCTCTATGCCGGGCCTCTCAAGCCGGGCGTGATCGCGAAGTGGAAAGCCGCGCCACCGAAGTCGATCGGACTGGTCGCGCCGTGGGTGCTCACCGATCGCGTCGCGCCGAAAGCGCCCCGCGTCTGGGATCACGATGCGACGGTCGGCGCGTTTCGCGATAGCGCGCCGGGGCGCGCGGCCCTCGCCGCGTACAAATCGGTGCTTACCGATCTCGACTGCGCCTGCGCCGTGTTTCGATCTCCGTCGGTGTTTGCGGCATCGGCGGCGAACCGAGATCTGATGACGAAGTTCTTCGGCGAAGTCGCCACTGCGGAGACGCTCGGCGTCCCGATCGTGTGGATCCCCGACGGTCTGTGGGATCCGATGACGGCGATCACGTTCGCGCGCGAGCTTGGCGTGACCTGTGCGTTTGATCCGATGGTGCGCGAGCCGGGACAATCGCCCGAGATGTTTTACGATCTCGACGTCGAGTCCCTGTACTTCCGGATCTCCGGACTGGGTCGCGCGGGCGCGATCCGATCCGAACGTCAGGAAGATCTCGCCATGCTGATCGAAAGCTACGAGTCCGTTCCCGTGACCGTTGCGTTCGATTCCCCCCAGCGATGGCAAGACGCTCGAAATTTCAGGAAGCTGCTTGCAGCTTCGTCCTCGTCGTCCTCTTCCGTTGAAGTGGAAGAGGAAGAGGATGATGCAGAGGGTTAAAAGACGAACGTAGCGGTCGGGATCGGGAGCTCACCGGCCTTCTTCGGCAGCTCCTCGATGTTCCTCGACGACTTTCGTTCGACCATCTGGATGATCGGCTCGGACCTCCTGGTCGACGCCACCGCCACCGTCTTCTTCGTGCGACTTCCGTTCTCTTTACGCGCCGCAGGACGTGCCGTCATCACCTTGGATCGCATTCAATTTCCCCCAAGCTCTGAGTGTATCGAGCCTACTGATCTGGTGATTCGACTGTCAATGTAGGCAATCTGATTCCTTTACTTCCGTGCGGCTCTGACGCTATAACGCGGCCGCGCTTTTCTAGTGATTACGGAGATTTATGGACGCGAAGGCTAACACTGAGGTGGTTGTCTTAACCGAGCCTGCACTCGAGGCAGCGGTTGACTTGCTGGGGGTCGTGGTGTTGGGCGATCCGACCAAGGATCCCGTTTTCAAATTGGCAGACCAAGCTCTCGGTGGCGTGCTCGGCGAGGTTGCTCGGTCGGAGCACTTCGAAGGCAAGGCCGGTCAGACCATCAGCATTCACACGCATGGTCGGCTGCCTGCGAAGCGCGTGATCGTGGTCGGAGGTGGAACCCGTAGCGAGTTCTCCAACCCCGGCATTCGCGATCTCGCAGCGAGTGTCGCGCAAGCCGCGAACAAGGCCGGCGCCGCATCGGTCGCCTTCTTGTTGCCGAACGTCGGCGCAAACCGCGAGGCGTCGCTCGTGCAGCTCGCCGCGGAAGGCGTCGTGCTCGGCACCTACAAGTTCTCCCGCTATCTGACCGGCGAGGATCACAAGCGTCCCACGACGCTGAAGAAGTTCGGGCTGGTCGTCGAAGCGAAGGGCAAGAAGCTCCCGATCGGTCGCGCGAAGGCACTCGCGTCCTCGATCACGCGCGGATGCACGATCGCACTGGCGGTCAACCACGCGCGCGACTTGATCAACGAGCCTGCCGCTGTCGTCACACCCACCGCGCTCGCGACCGACGCGCAGGCGATCGCCAAGAAACACAAGGGCACCCTGTCGGTGACGATCCTCGACGGGAAGAAGTGCGCCGACCTCGGCATGGGGATGTTCCTCGCCGTCGGCCAAGGAAGCGACCAGGAGCCTCGCTTCATCCACATGATCTACAAGCCCGCGAAGAAGGCCAAGAAGAAGATCTGCTTCATCGGCAAGGGCATCACGTTCGACTCCGGCGGTTACTCGCTCAAGCCGTCGCAGGCGATGGAAGACATGAAAGTCGACATGTCGGGCGCGGCCGCGGTGATCGCTTCGATGGACGCGATCGCCACGCTCGGGTCCGAGTTCGAAGTTCACGCCGTTGCCGCGTGCTGCGAGAACTTGGTCAGCGGGCGCGCGTACAAGCTCGGCGATGTCCTCAAGTCGATGGACGGCCTGACGGTCGAGATCAACAACACCGATGCCGAAGGCCGCCTGACGCTCGGCGATGCGATTACCTACGCGCGCGACAAGATCGCGCCGGACGAGCTGTTCGACTTCGCCACGCTGACCGGCGCATGCATGGTGGCGCTCGGCCCGTACACGGCAGGCGTGATGTCGGATCACGAGTCGCTGATCAAGAGCTGGATGTCGGCTGCGGAGCGCACCGGCGAGGACATGTGGCGGTTGCCACTCAACACCCGGCTGCGCGAGCAGCTGAAGAGCCCGATCGCCGACATGCGCAACACCGGCGACCGCTTCGGCGGCGCCATCACCGCAGGGTTGTTCCTCAAATCGTTCGCGAAGGACACGCCGTGGGTTCACGTCGACATCGCCGGTCCGGCCTCGCTCGGCACCGCTCGGCCCTCCCAACCGAAAGGTGGGACTGGCTTCGCTGTTGCTTCGATCGTCGAGTACGCGACGAGGTCGTGAGCACAAACGCCCCGCGAAGCTCTTCTTGGTGTACGGACTATTACGTTTTTTAGAATAATCTCGTGTGGTTAGGTGTGGGGCTCGGTTGACAGACGAACGCTCGACTGGTAGCATTCATCGAGGTTTTGTCTTGAAGCAGCAATTCTCTGTCGGGGACAAGGCTGTGTATCCAGTGCATGGGGTGGCGGAGGTGATGGCGCTGGAGCAGCGGGACATCGGCGGCAGCCAGACCAGCGTCTACATCCTCAAGATCTTGGATACCGGGATGAAGATCATGGTCCCGACGATCAATGCCGGGTCGGTCGGCCTGCGAGATGTGATCTCCTCCAAGCAGGTCAAAGAGGTCTATTCGATCCTCAAGTCTCGCGACATCCCGCGAGACACCCAGACCTGGAACCGCCGCTATCGCGAGTACATGGAGAAGATCAAGACTGGCTCTGTGTTCGAGATTGCCGAGGTCCTACGCGATCTCTGCGTGCTGCGCTTCACCAAGGATCTGTCATTCGGCGAGCGGAAGATGCTCGACACCGCTCGCGGCCTGATGGTCAAGGAGCTCGCGATCGCCAAGGGCGTCGGCGAGGACAAGATCGCAGCCGACATCGACACGATCTTCGCTGCTGCTGCCGCGTAACTGCGCCACGGCGGCGGATCTTCTCGAGCTGTCTTAGTCAGAGCGGCGTCGCGAAGCGCAGGCTGTTGTTGTCGGGATCGCGGACGTAAAACTCGCGCATGCCCCAGGTCTGGCTGGTCGGTGCGTTGTGCACCTGGTCGCCTGTCGGTGGCACGAAGCCACGGCGAAGCAGCGACGCGAACACCTCGTCGACGTCGGGCACGGGGAAGTACGTCGCGGTGCCGGCGACACCATCGCCCGCATGCGACGACAGATAGATCTCGTGCTCTCGCCACTTGATCGATGCGAACATTGGCGCGTCGTCGTTGTCGCGCCACTGCACCGTCGCGCCGAGGATGTCGGTATAGAACGCGACAGAACGCGCGAGGTCGGCGCAGTGATGGATCGGGATCGCCATCAGTAGCGGAGGAACACCGAGCCCCACGTCAGGCCGGCGCCGAATGCGACGAGCGCGACCATGTCGCCGGACTTGATCTTGCCGAGCTCGATCGCCTCGTGCATGCAGATCGGAATCGTGGCGGCCGTCGTGTTGCCGTACTTCTGGATGTTGTTGTGAATCTTGTCGTCGGGCAGCCCGATCATCTTGGCGACCATCTGGTTGATCCGGAGGTTCGCCTGGTGCGGGATGACCATGTCGATATCCGCGAGCGTGAGCTTGTTCGCGACCATGCCTTCCATCAACGCCTCGGGCATCCGCATCACGGCATGCTTGAACACCTTCTTGCCGTTCATCGAGGGGAAGTGCTTTCGCTCCGCCATCGCTTCGGCGCTGATCCGCGGGTTGTGTGCGCTTGCCGGAGATTCGGTCCACAAGATCTCGGCCTCGGAGCCATCTGCATGGATGTGCGATGACAAGATCATGTGCTTCTCGTCGGTGGCGCGCCCGAGTACGGCAGCGCCGGCGCCATCACCGAACAGCACCGTGATGTCGCGACCGGCGGTCGAGATATCGAGCCCGGTCGAGTGGACCTCCGAGCCGATCACGAGCACGTGCTTCATCATTCCCGAGCGGATGTATTGATCGGCGATCGACAGCGCGTAGATGAAGCCGGTGCACTGCTGACG
>JACCYD010001085.1 GCA_013696695.1 Deltaproteobacteria bacterium
AGACAACGCAGTCTCCGAGTTGTTGGCGTGGTAACCGCAGCTTGGAGGCTGTCGTTGTCGCTTGTCGATCCCCGGGATCTCCCGCCCAATCCTCGTCGGAGACCAGCGCTAAGATCTCACCTATGAAGTCGCGTTAGCTCGGGCGTCGTCCGAGCTTCAGCAGCAGCGGCCAGCGCACCCGGCGACGTTCTCCGTCGGGCCACACCGCGGCGAGGCGCGCGCACCACGCTTCGAAGTCACCCGGGCCGCGCGCCGCGAGCAGCCGGTTGGTCGCCGACCACGACGACGCGTAGCCGAGAAATTCCTCGCGGGTCCAGTCGATCGCCATCTCGATCTCGGGCGGATCGATGGCCGGCCACGGCAACACCAGATCTCGATAGCCGTTGTTGATGTGCACGCGACCGTGCGGCCAGAACGGTCCAGCGATGCCCTCGACGAACGCGGTGATCTCGCGACCCGCATCTCCGGCGACCTCGGAGTTGCCGTAGCCGACCAGCGCGATCACGCCACCGGGCTTCACCACGCGGCCGGCCTCGGCGACGAATCGCGGCCAGTCGAACCAGTGTGCGGCCTGTGCCGCGACTGCGAGATCGATCGACGCGTCGGGCAGCCCGCTCGCTTCCGCAGTAGCGACGCGATACTCGACGTGCGGATGCGGCGGCGCGTTCGCGAGCTGTGCCTCGGCGGGATCCGTCGCGATCACGCTCGCGAACTTGTTGGCGAGCGCGATCGTCAGCTGGCCGCTACCGCAACCGATGTCCCACACGGTGTCGCCGCGGGTCACCTCGCGAAGCAGCTCGACGAGCGCCACCGGGTAGTGCGGGCGGTACGCGGCATACTTCGCCGCGACCGCCGAGAAATAGTCAGAGAACGAAGTCACGATCGTTCGATGCGCGAGCCGCGTTACCGGTATCGGCCCTGCACGCCGACGCCCGCTTCGAGCTCGAACCGCAGCCAGCGCGAGAACGTCGCCGTCTCGCCGACGAAGACGTAGAAGCCGTAGGCGCGATCGAGGTCGAACCAGATGCCGTTCATGTTGCGGACGCCGAAGTCGGTGCCGAGCCCTGCGCCGGCGAGGTTTTGATAACCCGACATGTCGAACACGACCTGCGCGGTGGTGAACAGCTTGCTGGAGCCCGCGTCGCCGAAAAAGAACCGCGCGCCGGGCGAGATGTGGAACTGCCGCGTGCCCTCGACATCCGACTGAGAGCTGCCGAAATCCGACTCGAGGCCGAGCCGCAGCTCGAGAAACACGTCGATCTTTTGCGCGATGCCGTAGCCGAGCTCGAGGTCGAGCGAGAACGGCGTGCGGCCGGTGCACACGGCAGCGAACTGATTCGGGCGCGTGATGTCGGTGTCGCCGCAGTACTCGCCGTCGTACGGTGCGATCGCGCGCAGGCCCTCGACCAGCCGGATCGACAGCAGGAACTGCTTGTGGTGTGACAGCCGCACCGAGGTCGGGACCGGCGGCTTGGCAGGAGCGGGCGGGGCGGCCTCGTCGGCGGTTGCCGCGCGGGACACCAAAAGCGTCGCGACTACGCAGAGGCAGAGCCACACCCGCATCGCCGCGACGCTAACACACAATCCACGGCTTACCCTCGATGCCCGGGCGCCGCCGCGAAGGGCCTCTGCTACCTTCCGGGCATGTCGTTCACCCGGCGCGGGCTGCTCGCTGGTGGCCTCGCGGCCGCCGTGCAAGCCGCCTTGTCGCGCCGCGCGGAAGCGATCGGGCCGGGGTCGAAGTTTCGCTTGGGGTCGTTGACGCTCGGTGGCGCGCGCCTCGGTCCTCGCCCGTCCGCGCTTCGTCGGCTGGGCTGGGAGGTTCAGAAGCGCACGTCGATCCAGGTCGAGCTCGAGCCGGTGGTCGTCACGCCCACCAGCGAGACGCTGCACGAGACCCCGTTCATCTATCTCGCCGGCGATCGCGAGCTCGAGCTCCCGAGCCAGGCCGGCATCGAAGCGCTGCGCAGGTTCCTGACGTTCGGCGGCTTCTTGCTGATCGATTCGGCCGAAGGCTCCACCGACGGCGCGTTCGACGGTTCGGTGCGCAAGCTGATCGCGGCGATCTTCCAGAAGACGGCGTCGGGCGACAAGACGCTCGAGATCGTGCCGAGCGATCACGTGGCCTACAAATCGTTCTACCTGCTCGATCGCCCGCTCGGCCGCCTCGCCATCTCACCGGTGATGGAGGCCGTGATCCGCGATGGCCGCATCGTCGTCGCGTACGTGTCGAACGATCTCGGTGGCGCGTGGGCGCGCGATGATTTCGGCAACCACGACTTCACGTGCGAGCCGGGCGGCGAGCGCCAGCGCGAGCTCGCGTATCGCATGGGCGTGAAC
>JACCYD010001094.1 GCA_013696695.1 Deltaproteobacteria bacterium
GAGCCGGATCGAGCCCACGCTGCAGAAGCGGGCCGAACCGTTTCTCGGCGGGTTCTCGACGAAGTGCCAGTTCGATCCGATCACCGCGCTGAAGCGGGCCGCGATCGGGCTTCGCGAGGTCGACACGCCCAGCCCGAGCGGCGTCGTGGTGCTGCGCGGCTACCGTCGCGAGCTGGTGATGGCGTGTCTCGAGCTCGCGCGCACCACCGCGGGCCCCAGCAAGATCACGATCGCCAACGGCGTCGCCGTGCTGCAGAACGGCAACCTTCGCGCCGCCCTGACGTTCGCGGACGACACCACGTTGGTGATCCAGATCGGAGCGAACGCCGATGCGATCTCGCTCGCCGCCGTGATCGACGGAGGCGCACCCCTGCGAGCCACGCCGCGCTTCCTCGACGTGATCGCGAAGGTCGACACCGCCGCGCCGGTATGGTTCGTGATCGACGATCCCAAGCTGTTGTCGGGCGCCGGCATGGGCTTCAAGCCATCGCAGGTGATGGCCTCTGGCAGGCTCGTCGATGGCGCGAGCGCCCAGGTGCGCGTACGTCTCGACGATCCCACCGTCGCCAACACCACGGCGACCTCGCTGCAGGCGCAGATGTCGTCCGCCGCGATGTTCTTCGACGAACTGTCGGTGACCGACGAGGATGCGGACCTCGTGGTCAAGATGCGGATGACCAGCTCGCAGCTCGAGATGGTGCTCGCGATGCTGATCGGCGGTCCGTGATCAGAACGCGTACCCGACGCTGAGCTCGCCGTCGAAGCCGATCGGCAAGAACGACAGGATGTCGTTCATCAGCTCCTCTGCCTGCTTCGCCTCCATCGTGCTCTCCTTCGCGGTCGCGACGTGGTTGCCCCAGCCGGCACCGATCCGGAACGTGACGTTGACCTGCGGCGTCAGCGCCCAGCGCTTGCCGATGTTCGCAGTCACCGTCGTCGAGCGCACGGACATGTCGTGGGTCATGCCGTTCTCGGTGACGCTCCCCGAGCCGAAGCGCTGCGCGAGCATGAGGCCGAGGAAGCCGCTGTTCTGACGGCCGCGCCAGTGCCAGCGGTAGCCGACGCCACCGCCGAATTGCAGCGAGCTCCCCGCATCCCCGGCAGAACGACTGCCGATGCCCTCGACGATCACGCCGTGCGAGCCGCCGAACAGCCGCTCGTAGGTCAGGGCGTAATCGCCGACCAGCACGCCGAGCGGGCTGAGGTTGATGGTGTTCGCCGGCTCGGCGGCCTTGGCCTCGACGGTGAGTGGTGCTGCCTCGTCGGCGAGCGCGACAGTGGGAACGAGCGTCGTGACAAACGCGAATGCGACGGTTTTCATGGCTTGGTGTCTCCTTCTTGGTGACGCGGCCCGATTGCACGCGATGGACCACCGCGCTTGAATTCGCGTCGTAGAGACATTGGCGAACACCTCTGGCAAGAACCTGAACGGATCGGATCGTCGAGCGTACGGTGGTGTGAACAGGGCACCACGGATGTGTGGTGCCCTGCCGACGCGCATCGCGCGCATCACGCGTGTCAGCCGCTGGTGAGCGCGACGAGCGACGACCAGGATCGGAAGCGCCTCACTCGAGCTCCGCGGTTACCGCGTCATTCGCGTCGACGGCATCGACCGGTGCATCCGGGACGCCGCCATCGCCGAGCACGCATTGCTTCGCCTCCACGTCACAGACTTCGCCTTGCGCACGAAAGCAGTCGGCATCGCTCCGGCAAAAATTCTCCGGCGGCCCGTCGGAGAACAGCGCGCAGGCGGTGATGCCGACCGCGAGCAGCAAGGCCGGGACGAGCCTCACCATCGGCCCGCCTTGCCGATCAGCGCGCCGCCTTGCACGGGAGCGATCACGAGCTCGGGCACGTCGTCGTCGGCGGGGGCGCGGGACGTGATGATCCAGTAGAGGCCGACGCCGAGCGTGGCGAGCCCGGCGGCAGAGGTCACGTTCGAGACCAACGCCCAGCGGTTCGCGCGATCGCGCGCGGCGTCGAAGTCCGCACGAGTGCGAATCGGTGGCGTGGCGTCGCCGATCGGGCGCCCGATCTCGGCGGCGA
>JACCYD010000888.1 GCA_013696695.1 Deltaproteobacteria bacterium
GTCTCCGAGCGCGGCAACAAGGCGTACAGGATCTCGCTCGACAACAAGCTGCGCACGAAGCTGAAGATCTTGCCGATCGAGGGCGTCCCCGACGACACCGACCTCGAGGGGGTGGCATGGCTCGGCAAGGGCCGGCTTGCCTTCGGCACCGAAGGTGGCGTGGACGGCTTTGCCACGATCCTGATCGCCGAGGAGCGCGGAGCGAAGCTGGTCGTGATCGAGAGCATCAACCTTCCTCAGGTCAGGCTCGGCCTGCACGTGTCATCTCGTCGCGGCACCGAAGGCCTCTGTGGGGTCAAGGGAGCGATCATCGCCGCGATCGAGGAGACGGGAAGCGAGGATGGCAGGCGGTGGGCGCCGATCGTGCGGGTCGAGCACGGCGCGATCACCCGGGTTCACAAGCTGTGGCTGACCAGCCAGAGTGGAAAGATTTCAGGGCTCGACTGCACGATCGCCGCGGATGGCTCGATCCACGCGCTCGCGATCGAGCGCCACTTCGAGATCACGCACCTGCTGACGTTCGTGCTGCCGGCGGGCGAGGGAGACATCACGCCGACGATCGCGCTCGATCTCGGGCCCGTGATCAACGGCAAGCTCAACCTCGAGGGCATCGTCTGGACGTCGAACGGCGTGATCGCGGTGATCGATAACCAGTACAACGCGATCAGCGGGCCGAGCGAGCTGCTCGTGTTCAAGCCCGGTGTCGTGAAGTAGCTCTCTACTGGCAGCCGCGCGTCGCGGGCACACAGAACGAGCCGTAGATGGTCGAGGTCGACGCCGGATTGGCCGACGGTGACGCACGCGTTGCCGACGCCCCCGCAATCCGCGGTGCACGCCGAGCACGTGTTCTCTCAGAAGTCGTCGAAGCAGTCCGACCCCTGCTTGAAGCTCGTCACCTTCGTCACGCACGCCGACAGCTTGGTGTACGCGCCGTAGGAGATCGTCTCGCGGATGATGCGGAACGAGACCTCGCAACGGTCGCGCCGCGTGTCGCCCTGGATGTTGACGTACTGGCGATCGACCGAGTTCCACACGCGCTTCTCGACCGTGCGCTCGAGTGCCTTGACGTAGCGATCCCAGCGGGCCGGATCCTTCTCGGCCAGCTGCTCGATGTGATCGCAGGCGACCGCGCCCGGGTTGTCGGTGCCGCGAAGGATCATCACGGCGGCGACGACGGCGCCGACGATCGCGAGCGCTCCGAGCGCCAGGATGATCTTCACGGCCGGCTTGCTCGCGCGAAGGTCGGGGACCGAGGAGCTGGCGATGTCGGGCTGCGTCTGCACCATGCGTGGCGGTTCGTAGCCGACGAGGGCCTGGCGCTCAACCTCTGAATTGTGACGCCGCGATAACTCTGTACGTTCCAGCACGCTACCTACGGACGAGGTCGCAGCGGGCCGGTCGCGTCGCACAGCGGGCATTTCTGCGTGACCACCGCCGCGTCGCACGACTCGCAGGCAAACGCGACCGTGTGGTGTCCCGGCTCGCCGAACTCCGCGAGCGGCTCGGGTTTCGGCGTGCCGGCACCCGACTTCGCCTTCGCGGCGACCAGGGCGAGGGCCAGCAGCTCGATCTCGTTACACCCGGGACAGCGCTTCGGGATCGCCAACCGCGAGGTGTCCTCCAGTGCGCGCTCGAGCCCGCCAACGGCATTGCAGCGCGGGCACGACTCGTCCTCGAACACCACGGTGCTGCAGCTCGCGCACGTGATCCGGTACGTGCCGTCGACGAACTTCTCGCCGTCGTGGACCCAGCGGCCGGCATCGTTCGGATCCGCGAGCATGATCAGCAGGCGCCGGTCGAGGAACGTGCGGATCTCGAGCACCTTCGAGCTGCACTTCGTACAGCCGGCGCCGATCAGCGCCTCGAACCGTGCCTCGTCGAGCTGTCCCATGGCCGGAGGAATACCACTCGATCTGCCGTGCGAGGTCGCCTATGGTCCTCGCGATGCGCCTGCCGTGGCTCGCTGTGGTGACCGCGTGCGGGGCCGAAGCGCCGCCTGTCGAGCCACCCGACGACGGGCAGCCAGTCGACCTCGCGGCGATTCCCGCCGGCTGTGTCGCCGATCGGGCCGAAGCCGATCGCCTCGACGAGACCAGCCTCGATCAGGTTCGCGCGCTGTACGTGACGACGTCGGACGGCCCCGACTTCGCGCGCGATACCGACGGGACGATCTGCAACTCCCTACGCGGCGTCGCGACCTGGTTCCACGATCAGACCGGCCAGTTCCTTCGCTTCGATACCGCTGACGGCTTGATCGACATCGGCTTCGTGCGGCTGCCGATCACCGATGAAGCCATGCGCGGCACCGATCCGGGCAACCAGACGCTCGATCTCGGCCACGCGTTCGTGCGCGAACGCATCGAGCGCGAGCTGATCACGTCGCCGAACAAGCTCTACGCCGTCTACTACGAAGGCACGTCCTCGTATGCGTGTGGCGGTGGGGCGTACCCGCCGCTGATCGTCGGGCGTGTCGGCGCGATGTACCTGCGGGCACAACCGCCCGGTCAACCCGATCCATGCGATGCGCTGCCGTGGGGGCGCGCGTCGCTGACGCCCGGCTACGTCGATTACGGGATCCTGCACGAGCTCGTGCACAGCCTCGGCCTCGTGCCGCCGTCGTCGTCGAATCAGCACAGCGTCGGCCACGTGTTCGACGTCGCATCCGCCACGCCCGCGCGGGACCTGATGTATTCGCCGCGGCCCGCGATGCCCGACCCGTTCTGGGCGGTCACCGATCCGGCAGGGCTTGTCCTCGATCTTGGCAGCGACGATTACTACGACACCGGTGCGGCCGACGATCTGGCGACCAGCTCGCTGCTGTCGCCGCTTCCTGCGAGCGCTCACCGGCCCGTCGGCTGGTAACTCAGCAGCGAATCGCGCCGGCGGACTCGGGCGCCTCGGCGGTCACGAAGAGGTGGGCCTTGGCTCCGCGATCCTTCGCGCTCTCGAAATCGCGATCCGGCAGTGCGCGGAGCGCCTTGCTCTGCTTCGCCAACTTGTCGGTGGGACGCGTCTTCATGGCGCGGACGATATCCGCGCCGTCGCCACGAACAAGCTGTTTGTCTGGTGAGGCTCGCTACAGTCAGGTGCCGCCGTACGTGCGATCGGGCTGGCCATCGACGCGTTGCACGCCGTTCGCGTCGACCATGATGCTCGGCTTGGTAGGCAGGAATCCAAGATCCGGCTTGTCGGCGGTGAGCAAACGCTCGGCTTCCGCTGCGGTCAGCCGCGTGTACCAGGTGGTGAGATCGTCGGGACCGTCGAAGTTCGACCACTCGTGAAAGCGGTGAAACCAATACGCCTCGCAGGCGCATTGCACGACGGTCTCCGACGCGTGCGAGCTGTCGTGCAGCACCCGCCGCTTGCTCAAGGCCGGCTGCGTGCAGCAATCGATCGGCAACATCACGGCTTCTGCGGGCGGGGCGGGGCGTCGCCCGGCTCCTCGACGACGTGCTCGATCCAGTGGGACTCGTCATTCCCCGCGACTGGAGGACTCGCATCCTTCCGCAGCGCCTTCGCCTGCGTCTTGATCGCGGCGCGTTGCTCGTCGGTCATCTTCGCCGCACATGCACGACCCTCGGCGATCGTCGTGATCGCGTTCAGGCACTGCTTGGTCTCGTCGGTCCACGCGTCGGCGGTGCATCGCGTGCTCACCAGGTCCTTGACCGCTGCTTGCGTGGTGCCCGGCCGCGGCTTGTTCGCGGCAACCGTCGCCGCCACGTGGTCGGCGACCTTGGTGCAGTCGAGCATGCTCCCGGCGGAGGGAGACTCCGGTGCGGGCTTGCTGCCGCCACTGCAGGCGGCCACGAGAACGAGTACTAAGTTTCGCATCGACGGAGCCTATCAGCGCACGACGATGATCGACGGGCATCGCGCATGACAACAGTGGCTCGACCGTGAGCTTCTCGTGCCCGAGAAGACCGAGCGACTCGTTACGCCACGCCTGCCATACTCGCGCCATGACATCCCGCCGTGACTTCCTCGAGCTCGCTGGCGCCGCCGCTGTGGGCATCATCGTCGCGCCCACGCTGGTCAGCGCAGATTCCAGGCAACCGCCGAAGACGCCGGCCATCGCGACCGGCGGTCACAAGGTGCGGGACCTTCCGTTCCAGGCGTCGAAGCTCAAGGGCATCTCCGCCGCCATGATCACGTCACACCACGACAACAACTACGCGAGCGCGGTGAAGAACCTCAACAAGGTAGAGCTCGAGCTCGCGAAGGTGACCAAGGATACGCCCGGGTTCCAGGTCGCCGCGCTCCGCGAACGCGAGCTCACCTATACGAATTCGATGATCCTGCACGAGGCGTACTTCGGGAATCTCGGAGGTGACGGCAAGCTCGGCGGCGCACTAGACAAGCGCCTCGCCGCGCAGTTCGGCTCGACGGCACGATGGGAAGAGTTGTTTCGCGCGACCGCGCTTTCGCTCGGCGGCGGAAGCGGCTGGGTCATCCTCGATCTCAACTTTGCCACCGGCGACCTCCGCATCTACGGTGCGGGAGGTCACAGCCAGTCGGTCGCCTTCGGCCAGCCGTTGCTCGCGCTCGACATGTTCGAGCACGCCTATGCGATGGACTACGGCGCGGCACACGGGAAGTATGTCGACGCGTTCTTCCAGAACGTTTCATGGAGCGAGGTCGAGAAGCGCCTCTCGCGTGGGGACAAAGCACTCCAAGGCATGAGCTAACCCGCCGCGCGACGTGCATCACTTCGTGCTCGCGAACGGGTCGCTGACCCGGAACAGACCGCCGGTCGTCGCGTCCGCGACCCAGACGTTGCCCAAATCGTCGACGGTCGAGGCATGTCCCTCGTCGGAGATCTGGACGCGCGCCATCTCGGTCATGCCGCCGTCGGGACAGACGGCGAGCATCGCGAGATCGGATCCCGGATCGCCGCGCAGGTAGAAGTGATGGCGCGCGCCGTCGTACGCGAGGACCGCGGCATCGCCACCAGCTTCGAAGCCGGTGAGGAGTTCGCCGTCGCGCGACACCACACCGGCGCCGCCCGACGCCGCGCATCCACCGATCACGAGGCCGTAGCCATCGTCGACCTGCGGAAAGCCGTGCGATGCACCACAGCCGGTGTCGTGCTCGCCGATCACGAGGCGCTCCGCGAGATCGATCGTGACCGCACGGCCGCCGGTCTGCGTGTAGCCGCGACCGTTGCCGAACGTGAGCCCCTCGGGCGCACCGGAGATCGCGATCGAACCCACCCGCGTGAGCGAGACCGGATCGGACGTGATCGCGACGACGTCGATCCGATCCTTGCCCGGCAACGTCACCCACAGCTCGCCGTCGGGTGCGAGCCGGATGTAGTCGGGGTTGCCATCGAGCGGAAGGCTGGTCAGCACCCCACCGTCGCGCACGTCGTAGACGACGATCTGGTCGTTGCGGCGATCGAGCGCGTAGACGTATTGCGCGTCGGCGTCTGCCGACGCCGTGCCGCCACTCGTTCCGATCGTTTGCACCTCGAGCGTCTCGGGATCGACAAGGAACAGGCGGCCCACGCCTTCCGGCGCCGCGACCACCTTGCCGAGTGCCGGCGCGAAGTGGAGGTCGTCGAAGGTCGCGGCCTGGCCAACGAGGGGCACCTGCGTCACCACCGGCTCGCCACTCGCCGCCGGGACCGCGCACGACCCCGAAGGCGGCAGGTCGTTGCCGCATGCGACGAGCGCGAGCACGAGCACACAGCGCGTCATCGCATCCTCACTTCCGCACCGACATGCGCTTGACCTTGCCGCCGACGGTCGCGGTCCATAGCGGCGCCGCGCAGCCCTCGCCGATGCCGTACGCCTGCACCGTGCCGCTACCTGGAATCGAGACGTATGCGACCTGCAGGTTCGGATCGAAGCTCGTCCAGTACGGCGTCGCGCTGAGCCCGTCGATGTCGAGCACCTTCTCGGCCTTGGTGCCCGTCATGTCGAACACGACGAGCGCCTTGCGACCTTCGTGCGTGAGCGCGACGCGCTTGCCGTCGGCGGAGGTCGCCGCGCCCTCGATCTGCTTCCTCGCTTCGCTGCCCGGCCCGAACTCGTCCATGTAGGGCGTGGTGACCGCGCCCGAAGCGAGGTCGACCTTGTGCATGCCCGTGGAGTGGTGGCCGGTGAAGTACGCACCGTTGTTCGCGGCGTCGACGACGCGCGGCACGAGGTCGTAGCGGTAATCCTTGGTCGCGCCTTCACCGCTCGCGGTGAGCTCGATCGACATCACGCGCGGATCGGCACCCTGTACCGTGACCCACAGCGTCTTCTGGTCGGGCGACATCGACACGATGTGTGGCTTGCTGCCGGTGCCCGCCGGGATCGTACGCGCCAACGACATCGCCGCACCGCGCGTCGTGCCGGCTTCGACGACGGCGATGCCGCCGCCCGTCGACAGTGGGATGTAGATCCGACCGCTGCTCGTGATCGCCGGCTGCTGCGGCGTGGTGCCGACGGGGAGCGAGCTCAGCACCGCGCCGGTCGCGCGATCGATCTCCGACAGCGTGCCTGCGGTCTTGTCGGTGACGAACGCGCGCTTGCCGTCGCGCGAGTACAGCGCGCCGAACGCGTTCGGGCCGGTGTCGAAGCGTTTCCGCAGCGCGCCGGTCTTCGCGTCGACCGTGGCGGCACCGCCGTCCTCGACCGCGACGAGGATCTCGTCGGCGGAAGGCGAGGCCGTGCACGCGCTCGCGCAGTCGGGGTCCGGGTTCTGGCAGAAGTCGTCGCAGATGCCGTCGCCGTACCAGTCGTAGAGCTCGCAGTAGTCGATGTGATCGCCCTTGTCACCGAGCGCGCGAACGTCGTCCTTGGTGAGCTCGGGCAGGCTGGAGGAAGCCTGGTTGGTGCAGGCGGTGACGAGGAGAAGGGAAGCGAAGGCGAAGCGGTTCATCGTGATGTCCTTGTGGGTGAGTTGCCCGCAGGAGGAAGCACCTCGATCCGGTCGCAAAAATAAATGCGACTCAGTTCAGCGCAGCAAGCCCGCGAAAGTCCGAGGCCGGCTCCCAAGTCTCGTCCCAGTGTTCGCGTCGCAACTTAGCGTTTACGTGACAGGTTGCGCCGGCGCGCGAGCAGGAAGCCGCCGGCCGCGGTGAGCGCGAATGCGAGACTCGCGAGTGCGAGCACGTGTCTCGCGTACGGGAACAGGCCCGCGAGGCCCACGTCGGTTCGCCGCGCGAGCACCAGCTGTGCGATCGCCTCGGTCTGCGCACCCGCGCGTAGCGGGGTGCGCTCGGCGATCCACTCTTCGCTGTCGATCGCGAGCTCGGTCATGCCATCACCGACGCGCGCGACGACATGGCGAGGAACGGCGCCCTCCGCAACCCCGCCGAGCGCGGTCACCGAGAGCAAGGTGTCGGTGCCCGTGCTGACCTCGTCCAGCACCCGCCTCGCCTCGACAAACTGCACGAACAGCGCGCGCGGCTGGTCGTTGACGCGCTTGGTGCGCGCGAACACCACGAACAGCTCCGAGCGCGGCGCACTGCCGAGGAGCTTGGACTCGATCACGCGCGGGTCGTCGCCCTTGATCACGCCGAGATAGACCTCGCTGCGTGCGTCGTACGCCGCGGCGATCGCGGGAACGTGGGTGATGTCGTCCCCCCAGGCGTCGGTGTTCGCGCTCGAATAGAGCAGGCGGCCTTTGAAGTCGGCGATGGCGATCACACCGGCCCTGCGGAGCGGCGTCGCGGCGAGCCAGCTCTGGCTGAACAACGCGTCGCGCGCGGTCTGTCGCCGCTGCTTGTCCTCCGACTCGTCGCCGAGGCCGAAGTCTGCAAAGTCAGCAGACATCGCGACGGCCTGCACGGCGGGCAACAGATAGAGCGCGTCGGACTGCGCGACGAACGTCTCCGTGCGAAGCGACACCAGCTTGTCGAGCTGGGCGCGCGCCGCAGCGAAGCTGGTGCGGGTCACCGCGCGCGCGCGATCGCGAAGGATCGCATCTGCGCCGAACGCGACGCCGACGACGATGAACGCGACCAGCGCGATCGAGGCGACCTGTCTCGGGCGGCGCCCGAGATCGCGACCGAGTGCGACAAGGAGCTCGCGCATCGTCGGAAACCGATCTCCCGGCTTCGCGGCGAGACCCCGCAGCAAGATCTCGCGCAGCGATTGCGGAACGCTCGATCGCGCGGGTGCCGCCTCGACGCGGCCATCCGCCACCGCTTCGACGAGCGCGTCGCGGG
>JACCYD010001134.1 GCA_013696695.1 Deltaproteobacteria bacterium
TGGGAGGATGTAGCTGGTGATCGATCAGGCGGTCGCGACGGGCGCGCCACAGATCGCGGCGAGCGTGCCGGCAACCTCCGCGGCTGGCACGTCGCGACCCTTACCCTTGGACATCGCGATTGCGAGGTCGCTGAGCGAGACGATGCCGATCGGGCGCTGCGCGTCGTCCACCACGGGAATGCGCCGGATCTTGTTCTTGGACATCAGCTTCGAGATCTCCTCGGCCGTGTCTTCGGGGCGGCAGGTGACCACGTGCTTGGACATCGCAACCGCCACCGTGAGCGCGTGCAGCGGTCGGGCTTGCGTGAGTGCCGCCATGCAGGCATCGCGATCCGTGACCATGCCGACCACCTGGCCAGTCTCGTCGACCACCGGGACCACGCCGACATCGTGATCCCACATCAGTCTTGCAGCCTGTTCGAGCGTGTCGCTGGAAAGGCAGGTCCTCACGGTCTTCGTCATCAGCTGGGAAATCTTCATTGTCTTCGATCAAACACGGATAGAGCGGGGGCGTCAAAGTGCGCCGACGCGCAGGAGGTCGAGCGCTCGCGCACAGCATCCGGCGCCCTCACTTTTCGGTGATCGTGACGAGCATGTGGAGAGTCGTCGGCTGGTCATACGCGGCATCACGAACAATGGTGTTTGGATCTGCCGGCCCGGTATTCGGCCCCGGTTGCTGGGGCGCCGTGTACCGGCCGATATCGAGCTCCTGGTCGATCTCGGTGCCGAGATCGTGGAGTGCGACCTCCGCGGTGACGTCGCCGATCGCGATCGGGATGCCGTCCTCGCGCGATGCAAAGAACCAATCGTTCGACATCCCGAACATGGTCGAGAAGGACACGCGATCGCCGGGCGCGGCGAGGAACTCGACCTCGAAGGCCTGCCCGGGCATCGCAGGTCCCGGTGCTGCGCCGCCGACCGGCGTGTCGAACACCGCGGTTGCGCTCGCGGCGAGTGGCATCGGGTTGCCATCCTCCGCGATCGATTCGAGCCCGTCACCGAAGTCCTGCTCACCAGCGCGGAAGATCGGCGTGCCTGCACGATGGACGATGACCACGCCTGGAGATAGCGGGGTGTGAAAGCCGGTGGTCTCGGCGAGCGTCGCGCCGAGCACTCCGACCATGCCGTCCTCGGCGAGTGCTTCGAGGCCACCGCCGCGATCCGGCAGTCCGGGGGTGAACAGCGGCGCCGGCAATCGGTGCAGCGCCCACACGAGCGGCGACAGGTGGAGGGTGCTGGTGACGCAGTTCATGATCTCGAGCGTGAACCCGCCGTCGCTACTTGGCACGAGCGTGACCTGCACGAGGCCGCTGACGTCGTCGCGCAGGATGCGTACGCGAGGATCTGGATCGGCCGCGCCGTAGTTTGGCGACGGTTGTCGCGGCGCGGTCGCGTCACCGACGGCAGGCTCCTGATCGATCTCGGTACCGGCGTTCCACAGCTTGACGTACTTGGTGACGTCACCGGCCATCGGGACACCGTCGTCGTCGACGAGCGGGATGCCGTCGGGACCCGGTGCGAAGAACCAGTCGTTCGACTCCCCGTACATCGTGGCGAAGCTGATCGAGTGGCCCTTACCACCGGTGAAGCTCAGCGCGAACGTCTCTCCGGGACCGATCGGACCGGTGCCGTGGGTGCCCGACTTCAGCACGGTCCACGGGGCGACGTTCTCGATGCGCAGCTGATAGGCCGTCGACACCTCGTTCGAAGGCTGCGATGACGAGCCCGTGTCGGTGCACGCCATCGAGCGGCAAAAGATAGGTAACTCTGGTCATGACAATGTTCCTTTCTTCACAGCACGAGTAGGTAGGCGAGCAGATCGGCTTTCTCGTCCTGGGAGAGGCGAAGCTCGAGCACGAGGTTGAAGAATTCGATCGTGTCTCCGAGCGTCAGCAACCGACCGTCGTGCAGGTAGGGAGGCGAATCCTTGATGCCGCGCAGTGGGAACGTCTTGATCGAACCGTCTCCGTTCACGACCATGTCGTTGATCACGCGCTCCGTGAAGAAGCGCTCGAGCTGGAGATCATGCGAGTCGTTGTCCGTGAAGTGCACGCCCGAGTGACACGTGACACAGCGCGCCTTGCCGTGGAACAGCGCTTCACCGCGTTGCTCGGCGGCGCTCGCGGCGGTGGTCAACCGTCCCAGGACGTCGAGCTTCGGCGCGGGCGGGAAGTCGAGCAGCCGTTGCACCTCCGCCATGTGCTGCACCTGGCTCGCGCGATCGAGCGGATTCATCCCCTTGAGCGCGGCCTTGTCGATGTCGCCGTCGAAGTACGCGGCACGCTGCTCGAACTCCGTGAAGTCCTCGACGGACATCAGCGCGCGTTGCGAACCGAACAGCTCCTGGAACGCGACGCCGCGCAACGACGGAGTCTCGATCCGGTTGCGATGCTCCTGCGGGCGAATGTCGCCCACGAGGTGCGTCGCGCCGTTGGTGTGGCCGTTGATGTGGCAGTCGAAGCACGCCACGCCGAGCTGCGGCTCCGCCGACCGGCGATCGTCGATCAGATTGAACTGCTGCTGCGCGAACGGTAACACGAGGAGCCGGAGCCCGTCGAGTTGCTTGGAGTTGAGCTTGTCTTTGAACAGCGCGTGGAAGTTGTGAGTCGTGACGAGCTGGCCTTGCGAGACGTCGCCGAGATCGGGACGCGTCGTCAGGAAGATCGCCGGCGGAAACTCCGGCAGCAGGTGATCGGGAAGATCGAAGTCGAGATCGAAGCGCTCGAGGTCGCGACCGGTCTGCCGCTCCACCTCCTCGATCACGAAGCGAGGAAACAGCATGCCGCCCTCGAGATGCCGCGGATGCGGCAGCGGCATGAAGCCGCGCGGAAACGCGTCACTGGCCTTGATCTCGTCGGGGGACATCATCGCGAGTTGGTCCCACGTCAGATCTTCGCGGAGCTTCGTGCGCACGCCGGTCTGCACCGGCTTGCCTCGCGTCATCGATTCCGTGCCCGGCTGGTCTTCGAGGTCGTAGCGCAGCAGCAGCTCCGCGAGCTGGCGCGCCATGAACTGCGGTTTTTCGGCTTCGAACCGCGCCTTCATCTGCTCGAAGGTCTCGTCGGGCGGAGGTGGAGGGGGTGGTTCGAACTCCGTGGGAGCCGTCCCACTCGCGGTCTGCCGCTCGCTCGATCCACATGCGGCGAGCACGGTCACGAGCACTACCGCCTTCATCGCGACGCCGCCTTGCTGGGCTTCGCCGGTCGGTCGGGGTCGCCCGTCTGCCCGACGACGGGCTGGAACATCAGCTTTTGTGTGATCGGTTGCGGCTTGTTGGCCATGAAGGCAGCGGCCGCCTGCTCGTAGCGCTTGCGCGCGTCCTCGACCTTCGTGGCACCGCGCGCGACGTCGTGGGCGAGGTTGATCGCGAGGAAGTTCATCGCCTCCTTGGCGCAACGCGCACTGAGCTCGCCCTTGGTGCGTTCCGCGATCACGCTCCCGTCGAATGCGGCGAGGTCGTCGAATTTGTCGACGGGGACCTTGTAGTCGATGAACTGCTCGACAAAGTCGGTGTGCGGCTCCGGCCAGTCGTGCTGGACCTCCTTGCGATGCACGACCGTGCGCTTCCACGGCCCGGTGTCGTTCCACACCAGCATGCTCGGCGTGACCTCGTCGGGCGCGCCGTACTTTTTCGCGAGCTCGCGGGCGGCGTCACGAGGGCCTTGCGGCCATCCGGCAACGGCCTGGTCGATCGTGGGCTTGTCGTCGGCGAGCGAGACCGCGGACGCGATCAGCAAGCTCCCAAAAATAACGAATGGTGTCTTCATGGCGTTCTCCTGCTCGCGTCGAAGTGCAAGCAGCACGCCACGACCGACGTGTGAACGCGGGGTTCCACGTGCGTTCACTCATTCTTGCGTGTGTCGCAGGGCCAGCTGCGCCTCGCGACATCGCGAACGAGCTTCGCCGCAAACGTTCGAATGGATCGTTCACGCGAATCGAACGAGGCGTGACGTCACCGCGAGTCGCGCTTACGTGCGCTCAGGTCGCGGAACGAGTCAGCGACTCGCGGATCGCGTCGACGAGCGCCTCGGTCCGCCGATGCGAAGCGACGGCTCGCCGCTGGACGAGATACAGCGTGCGCGGCTCGACGGCCGGCGTCGGCAGACGGATGAGGCGCTTGGAGGCGGCGCTGGCGCGAGCAACCGGATCCAGCGCGACCGTGACG
>JACCYD010001138.1 GCA_013696695.1 Deltaproteobacteria bacterium
CTCCGGCGATCACCGGCACGTTCGCGCGACCGTGGGCGACATCGTCGAGCTGGAGGCGGCGCAACGCGGCGTCGGCGAGCTGGCGCGCGCCGGTGGCGAGCGAGCCGACGATCACGATCAGCTGCGGGGTCGCGAGCTCGGAGGCGAGCCGATCGATCCACGCGCCAGCGCCTGGCCAGCTCGCGGGTGCCGGTGGCGGGCCGACGTTCGGGCGAGCCCGACGCGACGTCTTGGTGATGTCGAGCGCGGGCGCGAGCTGATCGAGCTCGTCGAGCACGGCAAGTGCCGATGCCGGACGCGCATCGAGATCGCGATGCATCATGCGGCCGATCAGATCCGCGAGCGGACGCGGCATACCGGGCAGGGCGGGTGCAGCCCGACCGGCGACGATCCGCTGCACGAGCTCGCCGAGCGTGCCGCCTTCGAACGGTGGCCGCCCGGTGAGCATGCGAACGATCGTGGCGCCGAGCCCGTACAGATCGCTGCGCGGCTCGACGTGGCCGGCGAGGGCTTCCGGCGCCATGTATGCCGGCGTGCCGCGCGCTCCACCGGTCTCGACGGGCGCAGCTAGACCAAGATCGACGAGCACGGCACGCTCGCCGGTGACCAGGATGTTATTCGGCGCGACGTCGGCGTGGACGAGCCCGGCGGCATGGATGGTGGCGAGCGCACCAGCGATATCGGCGAGCAGTGACCACACCGCAGCGGCGGAGGTCCACGGCATCGCGGTGCAGCGCTTGCCGGCGATCCACTCGGCGACGAAGAACGTGGCGCCTTCGGGGATGTCGTCGATCGGCTCCGCGGTGCGGCCGACCTCGAACACGCGCGGCAACGAGGGATGGCGAAGCCGCGCGAGCTGCTCGAACTCGTCCAGCAGCGTGCCCTCGTGCGTCCCGCGCGGCACGATCTTGAGCGCTCGCGGGGCATCGCCTTGCGTGTCGACGACCTCGAGCACGCGGCCAAACGAACCGCGTCCGGCGACCGCCACGCGACGAAACCGGCCGTGTATCAGGTCTTCGCCTGCCACCGGTGTTGCCACCCAACCGTTGTCAACGGCAGTGGCACCACGTGTCAACAGGATTGGCAAGACAGCAATGCAGGCTCGGGAGTTCCAGCGTGTTATCGTGGGTCGGTGCCGGACGACGAACGGACACGCCGTCGTCTCGGCGATGCGACGAAGAGTCGAATCGCCGATCTCGCGTCCGGCTGGTCGGTAGGCGACGAGCCCGAACCGACTTCGAGCAAGCCCGAGCCGACGCCGATTCCCGAGCTCACTCCGGATCCCGAGCCGGAACCTCCACCACGCGCGAGGCGCAAGACCCAGCCACCTCCGCCGCCCGGTTCCGCGGAACGCAAGAAGCTCGAGGACGCGATCCTCGATTCGGTGCCGACGCTGACGCCGGTGCCCGACTCGATCGTGGTCAAGCCGCCGAGCAAGGTCACACCGCCGAAGGGCAACGCGCCGTTCGGCGCGAAGTCCGGCCCGACCGAGACCGGCACGGTCGCACTCACCGGCGCGATCGGAAAGACGCCTCCGCCGCTGGTCAGCTCGACAAAGCCCGCGCGCGACGACGAGACCGACGTCACCGGGCCGCCGCCGAGCGTGCCTCCGCCACCGCCGAAGGCGCGGATCGACAAGCCGTTGCATCAGGATCGCGAGCTCGCCGATCTGTTCGGTCGCGAGCCGCCCAAGGAGGTCACCCCGAAGCCCGTCCCGCGCGGCGAGTTCGAAGCCGGTGGTCTCGGCACCGAGGTCGAACAAGACAAGCGGCGCATCGCGTACGAGCAATCGACGCTCAAGCGCGATGCGGCGAGCGCGCTGCTCCAGATCCCCGAGCAACCGCAGACCACCGTCCGGCCGCAACCCGTCGAGGTGCTGCTGAACGAGACCGCCCAAACTCTGTTGCGCGGCGATCCGACTGCGCTCGATTCCCAGACCTCGAAGTTCGAGCGCGGCGATCCGACGAACATCGGCAGCGATCCGACCGTCGCCCAGACCAACCTCGCGGCGGTCAACGCTGGCACGTTGCGCGCGCAGGCGGCGCTGCGTCGCAAGCGCGGCCTCGGCGGCGACATGCGCTACGTGCTGACCGTGCTGTTCGGCGTGCGCAAGGCACGCACCGAGCTTGTCGCGCTCGAAGCGCGACAAGAGCTTCGCCAGCAATCGCGACGGCGTCATCTGGTGACGCTCGGCCGGTCCGCGGCCACACTCGACGGCTTCGATCATCCGGCACTCGGTCCGGCGCGCGAGCTGCTGTCTCAGGTCGAGGACGAGCGCAGCCGTCATGCGGGTTCGGTCGCCGAGGCAGATAGCGAGCTGATGCGCGTGCGGCGCGATCGCGAGGCCAAGGCGAAAGAGCTCGTCGAGGCGGCCGCCGCGATCGAGAAGGAGCTCGTCGAGGTCGACAAGAAGATCGAGCCGCTACAGAAGGAGGTCGTCGGTGTCGCGAGGCGAGCCGAGGAGCTCAAGGAATCGCTTCGGAAGCTCGACATCAAGATCGCGAACACGGAGATGAGCCAGCACTCGGTTGCCGGCCAGCGCGAGCGAGCCGCGATCCAGGCCGAGCTGGCGACGCTCAAGGCCGATCGAGTCGCGGTCAAGCGCGACGAGCCCAAGCTCGCCGGCGAGCTCGATGTGCTCAACCCACGGATTGCCGCGCTCGAGGCCAGGCGTGCCGAGGCACGCAAGCGCAAGACCGAGCTCGACAAGGCCGAGATCCAGGATCAGCGGCGCGCCGAGGAGCTACTCGCTGCGATCGGCGCGAAGCGAAAGGTCGTCGATCGCGCCTCCAACGATGCGGAGACCATGCGCGACAAGGTGCTCTTCGAGCTCGGCGAGCGGCTCTATCACGATCGCCCGCTCGACCTCGGCCCGCAGCTCGCGCCGATCGACGTGATCGACGTCGAGCTCGGCACCGGCGATCGGCGGATGATGGAGCTCAAGGAGATCCTGTCGTCGGTCGACAAGGCGAAGCTCGCGCGCGGCGTCGCGATGTTCGTGATCGTGCTGGCGGCGATCACGATCGTCACGTTGCTCGTCCTCGGAATGCTCTAGTTAGCCAGAGACGCGCTACTTCATCGGGCCGACAGTGTTGTCC
>JACCYD010001158.1 GCA_013696695.1 Deltaproteobacteria bacterium
GTCAACATCCGCAAGATCGTGAAGCCGCGGCGCGACGCGCTACTCGAGCGCATGCGCGTCGCTCGGGCCACGCGAAACACCTCCGGCGCTGCAACGTCGACGACGTCCTCCACCCAACCCGCCCTCCCCGCGCTACCCGGGATGATCAACAAGGAGGAGATCCGTGCCGGCGTGCGCGCTGTCATCCCGCTGCTCGCCGAGTGCTACGACGCCGCGCAGGCGCGACTACCGATCAAGGACGGCAAGATCGTCGTCCAGATGCACCTCACCGGCGAGCCCGACGTGGGCACGGTGATCGAGACCGCCGAGATCGGGGGCGACGCGCACTTCACCGCGGACGCCGAGCTCGTCGAGTGCTTCCAGCAGACCATGCTGTCGGTCGAGCTGCCGCCGATCGAGGGCGGCGGCACGATCGACGTCACGTATCCGATCACGTTCGCGCCTCAGGGCTAGGCCCGCAACGCGCGCTCAGTGCTTCTGCGCCTGGAGCTGTTTCTCGACTGCACGATGCTGGTCGATCGCCGGTCCCTGCTCGAAGTCTTCGAGCTCGAACAGCTGCCGCACCTCGAGCTCGCCCTCCTTGAACGGGACGCGCTTCGCCCACTCCATCGCTTCCTCGCGGCTCTTGGTCTGGATGATCCAGTAGCCCGCGATGCTTTCCTTGGTCTCGGCGAACGGACCATCGACGATGCTCCGCTTGTCGCCGTCGTACTTGACCTTCCAACCCTTCGAGGTCGGGTGCAGGCCCGAGCCGTCGAGCATCACGCCCGCCTGGACGAGCTGCTCGTTGTACTTGGCCATCTCTGCGAGGTCCTGCTGGCTGGGCATCACGCCGGCCTCGGATTCCTTGGTTGCCTTGACGATCATCATGAAACGCATGGTGGGTGGTCTCTCCTTCTGCCCAGACGACGTTCGACGCGTCGCCGGATCGACACGAGCTAATGTTCCGAGGTCTAACCCAAAGCAATCCCTGAGGCTCGGTACGCGATGGCGATTCGGATCTCGAAGCCGCCACCGGGCGCTGCGGCCCGCAGCGCCGGGGCGCACGTCGCAGGACCTGGCACCTGTCGTGAATCCCGAGGCGGTGATGGATCCACGAATCTCCGACCTCGCAGAGCAAGCGCAGCGGCTGCCTGGCGTGATTCGCCTCGGCGGCGGACTCCCCGCGAACGAGTTGCTGCCACGGCAAGAGCTTGCGAGAGCGCTCGCCGACGTCACCGCGGCCAGCCCCGATGCGCTCCAGTACGGAGAAGCGCGTGGCATCGCCGCGATCCGCTCCTGGATCGTGCGCCGGCTCGCCGCGCGCGGCGCAGTTGTGCATCCTGCGCACGTCATCGTCACCGCCGGTGCACAGCAAGCGCTGTCGATCATCGGCAGCATGCATCAGGGCTGGCGAATCGACGTCGGTGACGCCACGTACGCGTCCGCGATCGACGCGTTCCGCCAGGCCGGGTCGAACGTGGTTCCGGTTCACGGTGACGTGCATTACGTGATCGCGGGCGTGTCCAATCCGCACGGTATCGACCGCGTCGATCGCGCAGCGTTGCTCGCGACCGGCGATCCCCTGATCGTCGACGAGGCCTACGCCGAGCTGCGGTTCGACGGCCGCGTGCCGGTCCCGCTGATCGCCGATGCGCGCGATCGCGTGTGGCACGTCGGGACGATCTCGAAGACGGTGTGCCCGGGTCTTCGCATCGGCTGGCTGATCCCGCCGCCGGGCGCCGTCACCGCCGCGCTGCAGCGCAAGCAGGCGATGGATCTGCAGACCGCGAGCGTGTCGCAGCTCGCGTTCGCGCGCTTCCTCGCATCGTTCGACTACGACGCGATCCTCGAGCGCGCCCGCGGTTTCTATGCGGACCGCGCGGCCCGCTGCCTCGCCGCGCTGCGCAAGCATCTCCCCGGCGCGGAGATCACCGAGCCCGAGGGTGGCCTGTCGATCTGGGTCGAGACCGACGACCGGGGCGATGACATCTCGCTGCTCGAGACCGCGATGGCGTGTGGCGTGACCTTCGATCCGGGCAGCTCGTTCCGCCCGGTCCACCACGATCGGATCGCGTTCCGCGTCAGCTTCTCGAACGTGCAGCCCGAGCTGTTCGACACCGCGGCTCGCCGGCTGTCGCGCGCCTTCGAGAACTGGCGACGGCTTCCACGACGAGAACACCCGCCGGTGTCGGCGGGCGCGCATCGCATCGCGTCGTGATCACTCGACGGTGATCAGCAGATCGTACGGGTCGTTGTTCGGCGCGTAACCGAAGAACAACGCGAACGCCGACGGCTCGACGGTGACGAAGTACGTGCCATCCGCCGGCGCCGTGAACACCACCGTGTCCGCGAAGTCGAAATCGACCCGGTCGAGCTCGGTCGTGCCGTCGGTGTCGAACATCGCGATCTCGGTGTCGGAGCCACCGTTCGCGCCGGCGGTGGTGCGAACGGTGAGCGTCTGGCCGGTCGTCAGCGTGATCTCGTAGAAGTCGAGATCGGTATCGTCCGCGAGCGTCGAGCCGAGCAGCGCCAGCGGACCGGCGACGGTCTGCGCGGCATTGTCGTTATTGTTCGGCTCCGCCTCGGCCACCGGCGTGACGCCATCGATCGAGATCTCGTCGACCGCGAGCTGGAACGCGTAGCCGTCGAGGCCATCGGCGTCCGACACCACGTAGTAGAGCTTGTCGCCGGCGGCGACCTTGGTGTTGTCGGTCGCGAAGTGAGTGAAGCCCGCGTCGGCCCACCGCCCGCTCGCGGGCAGGATGTCGAACGTCGGCGTGACGTCGGCCTCCGAGGTTCCGATCGTGGCGGCGAGGATCGCGGCCTCCGTGGCGGTGATCTCGAACAGCGCGCTGCCGTCGAGCGTGCCGGTCGCCGGCGTGCCCGACACGATCGGCACCGCGGTGCGTGCCTCGACCTCGAGCGTGCCACCCGGAGAGGTCAGGCCGTCGCTGATCACGGCGACCGAGGTCGGCGCAGCGTCGACGTCGAAGAACGCGGTTGCCGCGATCTCGAACTCGGTGACGTCGTTGATGACGAGCGTGGTGCCGGCGCCCGACGTCGCGGTGGTGTTGAACAAGCCGGTCTGTGGATCGACGCTGGAGTCGAACAGGTTCTCGAGATCGAGGTTCTCGATCACGAGGCTGACCTTGCCACCCTGTGCCGGCGTGCCGATCGTGGTGATCGCCACCGGGTTCCGCAGCTCGAACGCGGCGGCCATCGTCAGGGTGTCGCCATCATTGGTGACCGTGACGTCGTTGAGCCCGGCCGTCGCATCGTCACCGATCGTGACGTTCGCGAACAGCACCGTCGGGCTGGAGATCGCGACCTCGTTGACGGTGACGCCGGGGCCGAACGAGACGGCGGTGCCGGAATCGAAGCTGGTGTTGTCACCGTTGACCTCGACGCGGAGGCTACGTCCGACGAAGCCGGAGGCCGGGAACAAGCCGCTGGCGGATTCTTCCTCCCCACCGCAACCGACGACGAGGGAGAGTGCACACGCAAGGAAACTTAAAGCTCGCATTGAAGACCTCGGACTCAGGGTTAGTTCTCTCAAAACGACTGCACGCTACACGAAGAACCACGTGCGTTGCAGTGGCCTCGCGCACGCGGAACATTCGCAACGAAGCTGCGTCAGTGTCGGATAGGCGAAGCTGCGGTATGCTGGGCGCGGTGGTCCGCCGCATCGCGTTTCTGTTACCTGCCCTGCTCTGGGACACCCCGGCGCATGCCGGTGGTGGTTGAGCGGGTTGAAGCAATCCCACTCTCCCGGTCGGGGGATCAGAAACTAGCGAGATCGAGGTCGGTCGTCTGTCACTGACGCTGTCGACGATCGGCAGCACCGCGGTCGCGCAGCACGATGCGATGGAGAACGTGATCGGCGCCGGCCCGTCGACCGTGATCCACGATCAGGACATCGCCAACAACGAGTCGCGGCTGGTCGCGGAGATCGGGGTCGCGAAGTGGCTCGCGTTCGGTGTCGTGATCCCGCTGCGCGTGTTCGACACGTCGATCCGCTACCTCGACATGTCGGGCCAGGCCGTCGACATCGAGAATCCGTTCATCCATCACAACAACCAGACCCTGATCGGGCTCGGCGATCCGTGGCTGCTCGGACGGTTCGCCCGCAAGCTCGGCGACTTCACCGTCGGCGCGCGACTCGGCGTCGCGTTGCCGGTGGGTCGGATCGAGGAGGATCCGTTCGAGCTCGGCGACATGGGCCTCGCGCACGAGCATTCGCAGTTCGGCGCCGGCATCGTCCAGCCGCTGTTCGGCTTCGATGTCTCGCGCAGCTTCGGCAAGCTACGCACCGAGCTCTACGCACTCTCGATCCAGTCGCTCTACGAGAACCGCAACGGCTATCGCGCGGGCGATCGCTACGCGGCTGGTCTCGGTGCCGCGCGACCGCTCGGGGACAGCTGGCGCGTGCGCGCGACGTTCGAGATGCAGGCCGAGACCGCCGAGCGCTGGAACGGCGTGGTCCAGACCGAGGAAGGCAACACCGGCCGGATCGATCTCCTCGCCGGCATCGAGGCGACCTATCGCGTGACCGACACCTGGTTTCTCGCCGCGCAAGCAAAGCTCCCCGTCTACACGCATGTCGTCGGCGGCCAGCTCGATCCGTCGCTGTTCGTCGGCCTGACGGTCGGCACCACGTTCCAGCTGTTCGGCGGCGAGGAAGATCACGCGCACGGCGACGATCACGATCACGGCGACGAGCACGGGCACGACGATCACGCGAAGGCCGATTGGACCGGCCTCGACATGCAGGCCGTCGACGGCGCTCGAGATCTGGTCCCGGTACCCGACAAGATCACGGTGTTCGATTTCTGGGCGACCTGGTGCAAGCCCTGCGTCGTGCTCGACGGCGAGCTCGCCGAGCTGGCGCGCAAGCACCCCTCGATCGCAGTGCGCAAGGTCGATGTCGCCGATGTCGATTCGCCGGCCTACAAGAAGCACCTGCGCGATGCCGTGATCCCACACGTCAAGGTGTTTGGCCGTGACGGCAAGCTCCTGCTCGAGCTGTCGGGCGACCCTCACGAGCTGGCAGAGGCCATCGAGAAGCTCGTGAAATGAATCACGGGACGAGCGCCGGGGAATGTTCTATATCTTGCAGGTCATGAAGCTCGCCGTGCTCTTGCTGATCCCTGTCGCCGCGTTCGCCGATCCTCAGGCCACGAAGCCGGCGAGGCTCGAGATCTCGGTCACCAAGAAGGGCTTCGAGCCGGAGTCCATCACGGTCCCCGCGGCCAAGCCGGTCACGCTGGTGTTCACGCGCAAAACAGCCGCCACGTGCACGAAGGAGATCGTGCTCGAGGTCGGCGGCAAGAAGATCGAGCGCGCCTTGCCGCTCGACACGCCCGTCGAGATTTCGGTCACGTTCCCCAAGGCCGGCAAGCTGTCGTACGCGTGCGGCATGGACATGAACAAGGGCGTCATCGTCGTTCAGTGATGCGCGCCTGGGTCCTCCCACTGGTGTGGGGTTGTAACTACGCCCCACCCTCGACGGACCCGGTCGACAGCCCCGCTCCCACGCCCGATGCGGCACCGACGCAGTTCACGCTGTTCGTCGCGGACTCGGGCGAGGGAAAAGTCCATCGCTTCGCGATCGAGGACAGCGCGAACATCCCCGCGCCGAACCTCGAGATCGCCGTCAACGGCGCGCTGACGCCGGTCATCTTGCCGCAGCTCGACGAGCTGCTCGTCGGTCAGGTCCCGAACGCCGTCCTCGTGCGGTTCACGACACCGTTCGCACAGCCCACGAGCAACGGTCTGGTCAGCGGCGGTGGCCTCGGCGCGAACATGGGCAAGATGACGATGGTCGACGACGAGCTGTGGGTGGTGAATCAGGCGGGCAGCAACGTCGTTCGCTTCGCGTTCGATCCGGACGGTGTGCCCTCGCCCGCCGGTGCGATCCCGAACATCGCGATGGGTCGCGGGATCTACTTCGACGCGCAGCGGCGCAACCTCTATGTCTCGCAGTGCTGCGGCGTCAACAGCGTGTTGCACTTCGGCGTCTCGGCCGAACGTGTGGTGTCGAGCAAGTCGACGACGAGCGGGGTCGCGCTGTCGAGCCCGCACGGGCTGTTGGTCACGCCGTGGGGCGAGCTGTTCGTCGCGAACGCGTCGGCGAACGCGATCCGCCGGTTCATGCTCACCGGTGGCGGCCAGCCGATTCCGGCCGGCGAGATCACGGGCAACGGCCTCGACCTCCCGTTCGATCTGGTGATGACGCCGTGGGACGAGCTGTTCGTCACCAACGGCGCGGGTGGCACGATCTCGCGCTTCACGTTCGACGCCGCGCACGTCGCGACGCCACGCGACAACTTCGAAGTGCCCGACGCAGCGTCGCTCGCGTGGATGGCGCTCGACGTGCGCTAAGGCGCGCGGATCGTCAGGCCTCGAGCAGGTCGGCGAGCTTGCCGAGCTGACCACTCCACCCCTCCGTCTGCCCCGATCCCGCGTCGCCCGGGGCGACCTGCTGCCAGATCGTGACGCGGGTCTGGCCGCCATCCTCGACGAACGTGACCTTGATGATGGTCTCGTGGTTGATGTGCTCGATCAGCGCGTCGAACACGATGCGTTCGTTCGGCACGATCTCGAGGTAGCGCCCGTGAAACGGATACTCCTTGCCGTCGGGGCCGCGCATCGCCATGCGGTACGCGCCACCGGGACGAAAGTCGAGTTCGCACACCGGCGTGGTGAAGCCCTTCGGCCCCCACCATTTGCTCACCATGTCGGCGGACGACCAGGCTGCGAACACCATGGCAGGTGGTGCATCGAACAGTCGCGTCAGCACCATCGCGTCGTCGGCAGAGCCGTCCGCGAGGTGCGGCAGGTGACCCGCGAGTCGCGCGAGGGTTTGCCGGCCACCCTCAACCGCGCCGAACTTCTTCACCGCGGCGAGCGCCTCCGCCGACGGGAACACTGACTGCAT
>JACCYD010001171.1 GCA_013696695.1 Deltaproteobacteria bacterium
AGCCGCTGTCGGAGATCGCGATCGAGATGCTTCCCGAGTTCGTGTCGGGGGCCGCGATCACAATGCCGGCCGACGAGCTCGCTGGCGATCGGGCGATCAGCGCCGCGGCAGAAGTCGCCGACGGAGCCGCGAGGCCCAACGTGCTGCCATTCCCGCTCGCTGCGAGCGGTGCCGGAGGTTGATCATGAAGATGCGAACGCTCCGCCGGCTTCGCGCACTCGCACCTCGTCAGGTGCGCAGGCGCGCGAACGAGTTCGACTTCACCGACGCCACGATCGCGCCCGAGCCCGAGCCGCCCCCCGAGGCGGTGTTCGATCGGCTCACCGGTCCCTACGGTCAGCGGCGCTACGGCGGTCATTGCGACGAGGAGACGTGATCGCCCGGGGCCTCTCGGCGTTGCGGCGCACTGGAAAGATCGCGGTCGAACGACCGCGTGCGGCGCTGTGGACGACGCTCGCGCTGACCTGTGCGCTGCTCGCGGTCGGCATTGCCGGAGTCACCGTGTTGACCGTCGATCGCGTCGTTTCGGCGGAGTCCACCGAGGGCGCGCGGGCCGGGCTCGTCGTCTATCTCGGTGAAGCTGTCACCGACGAGCGCGCTCGCGCGCTGGCGACCGAGCTCCGCGCGCTTCCCGGCGTCGAGCGCCTCGAGCTGGTGACGGCCGCCGAATCGGCACGCCGGCTGGTCGCATCGCTCGGCTCGGGCGCGGCGATGCTCGAAGGCGTCGACGTCGAGGCGTTGCCGGCGTCGGTCGAGATCGTGCTGGAGCCGGGCGTCCGCGATGTCGTCGCGATGAGCCCGATCATCAAGGAGCTGCGTGGCGCGACCGGCGTCGCCGATGTCGTGGTCGAAGATGCCTCCGCCGGGCACTCGAATGTGCGCGTGCTCGGCACCGTCCGCGCGATCGCGTGGTTCGCCGCCGCGTTGTTCGCCGGGCTCGCCTTGCTCACTGCGTTGTCGTCGCTTCGCGTGCGGTTCGACGAGACGCGTCGTGGCCGTCATTCCGAATACGCCGTCGTCGAGATGCTCGGCGGTGGGCCGAGCTTCGTGATCCTGCCGACCGCGCTTGCGGGCGCGCTGCAGGGCGTGCTCGCCGCCGCCCTCGCGGGCGGTCTGTTGCTGCTCGGCATCCGGGTCTACGCCGCGGAGCTTCCCGTCGAGCTCGCGCTCCCGAACGGTCTGATGATCGCCGTGTTCTTCGGCGGCAGCGCCGCGATCGGCCTGATCGCTGGCGGGCTCGCCGGCGTGTCGCGCACGCGAGTCGCGACCTGATGTGGCGCGCACGGCTGATCACGCAGCTGGTCTCCAAGTTTCGTTACGTCGTCGCGTCGCCATCGCTCGCGCCGTTCAATGCCCACGCCGAGACCGTCAGCGAACTGCCGGGTGCGACGGTGTGGCGCGTGCGCTGGTTGCTCGCGACCGCGTTCACGCTGATCGCCCTGATCGCCACCGCGCGCGCAGATCGCAAACGGCCGCTGAAGGATCCGCGACCGCAGCTCGCGATGCAGCTCGCAGACGAAGCGCGAGCGATCGCTACAGCGCTCGTCACGGTGACGGACAAGCTCGCCGAAGCCGATGCGATCCGGGCTAGGCGGCTCGCCGCCGCGTACCGATTGATCCGCGATGCCCGTCCAGCGCGCGGTGATCTCGCGGCGCTTCGCCGTCGGGCCGCGGCGCAGCTCCTGATCGAGCGCGACCACGCCGAGCGGACGTTGCTCGCCGACGAAGCGCGCCACCTGTCGACCGCGAAGGCACGCGTTGCAGGCGATACCGCGAAGTTGCCGGAGGTGGTGATGCCGACCTCGCTGCTGCGTCCCGCGCGCGGCGCGCTCGCGCGCAAGTTCGGCAGCCTCGTTCACGAGAAATCGAAGGCGACGCTGTCGCGGCGCGGACTCGACTTCGATGTCGAGGCGCGCAGCGAGGCGCTCGCGCCGGCTGATGGGGTCATCCGTTACGCGGGCCCGATCCGCGGCCTCGACGATGGCCTCGTGATCGATCACGGCGATTACTTCACCGTGGTCGGTAAGCTCGCAGACCTCGCCGTTCCCGTCGGAGCGAAGGTGCTTCGCGGCGATCGAATCGGCCGGGCCGCCCGCCAGCGCGTCTACCTCGAGGTGCGCGTCAAGCTCGCGCCGGGTGGGCTACCGATCGATCCGGAGCCGTTGCTCGAAGATCCGCCGCGGAAGCGGTAGGTCGTCCAGGCGCGGCGCGCGCGAGTGCGTTAAGCTCGTCGGGCTTGTCGAGGGCATCGCACGCTGCGGCGTTCATCGCCGGGGTCACCGCCGCCAGCGCGATCGCCGCGTACGCGGTTCCACCGCGCGATGTGTCGCGGTTCAAGACCCTCGATGCCTTCGCGCAATCGCTCTCCACCGTGCAGACCAGCTACGTCGATCCCGTCGACGAGAAGAAGCTGATCTACGACGCGGCGCGGGGCATGCTGCACAACCTCGATCAGTACTCGACGTTCCTGCCGCCGAGTCGCTACAAAAATCTGAGACAAGACACCGAGGGCGAGTTCGGCGGCATCGGCGTCACGCTGTCGCCCGGCACCGTCGACGACACGCGCCCCGGGATGCCGCCGTTCCCGACGATCGACACGGTCGTCCCGCGCTCGCCCGCCGAGATGGCGGGTCTCCAACCCGATGATCGCGTCGTCGCGATCGGGGGCCAGGCCACCGCGGAGGCCGGTAAGGAGCTCGCGAACGCGACCGCGTGGGAAGGTCGGTTGCGCGGCGCCTCGGGCACCCGGATCACGGTCAGCGTGCTTCGCGCCGGCTGGAAAGACGCGCGGCCGTTCACGCTGGTGCGCCAGCAGGTCAAGCTACCGACGGTCAGTCAGAAGGTGATCGAGCCCAGGATTGGCTACCTCCAGATCACGCGGTTCGCCGAGGCGACCTCGGCCGATACCTCCGAGGCGCTCGGCAAGCTCGGCAAGCAGAACGCGCTCGGGGCGCTGATCCTCGATCTTCGCGGCGATCCGGGAGGCCTGGTCGATCAATCGATCGCGGTCGCCGATCTGTTCCTCGATTCCGGAACCATCGTCACGATCCGTGGCCGCCAGGGCACCGTCGAGACCCAGGTCGCACACAAGGGTGGACCGGCGATCAACGTCCCGGTGTTCGTCCTGGTCGATCGCGGCACCGCATCGGCATCGGAGATTCTTGCCGCAGCGCTCCGTGATCACGGGCGCGCAAAGCTGATCGGCACGCAGACGTTCGGGAAGGGAACGGTGCAGACGTTCTTCGATCTGGTGGACGGTGCCGGCCTCAAGCTGACGACGGCGCGCTACTACACGCCGAAGGGCAACTCGTTGGAATCAAAGGGCCTGATTCCAGACGTCAAGGTCGACGATTTTGCTGCCGAGGAGATCGTCGTGGGCAGTGGAAGCGGCAGTGGCGCCGGGTCGGGAAGTGGTGCCACAATCGACGACGACGCCGACGAAGATGACGATCCACAACTAGCGGCTGCTGTAAAGCTGGCTCGTCAGTCACTGCGGAACGGCAACAAGTAGAGACGTGCGGTTGTTTTGCTCGAGCCTGGACTGATACAAACAATACGACGTTGATCGTTCTTTCTGAACGCAGACGCCATGATGGCTAGGGGCGCAACCTGATGTTCAAGCTGGTGATCCAGGATGATGAGGGGAAGACGACCGTCGTCCCTCTGATCCGCGACGAGATCACGATCGGACGTAAAGAAGGAAACACGATCCGCCTCACCGAGCGGAACGTGTCACGCCGTCACGCGCGGATCCTGCGCAACAACGGCGAGGTCCAGATCGAGGACCTCGGGAGCTACAACGGCATCCGCGTCAACAACGCGCGGATCGCCGAGCGGGTCAACCTGCGCGTCAGCGATCAGGTCCAGATCGGCGACTACAAGCTCTACCTCAAGGCCGAGGGCGTGGAGCAGGTCGACGACGCGCGCACGATGCCGATCGAGCGCGTCGATGTCTCCGGCGGCGCCACCGAGCAAATCCCGGCCGTCGGTCCGGCACCCACAGCTCCGATCGCGATTCCGCCCACGCCTGCGATGGGCACAGCGGTTGGCACGACCCCACCGCCTCCCGCGGCGGCGCCGGCCGCGCCACAGCTCATCGGCAATCCCAATCGCACCCTGGTCGCGATGGCGGATACCGATCCATCGACCGGCCGCCCGCTCGCGAGTCCGGCGCTGATCGCCGCCGCGATCCCGCAGGCGGCCGGCTTCGGCAAGCTGGTGGTGCTGTCGTCCAACTTCGCGGGCAAAGAGTTCGAGCTGTCGCGCCCGCAGATGATCATCGGGCGCACCGACGAGAACGATCTCGTCATCAACCATCGCTCGATCAGCCGCAACCACGCCAAGGTGGTGCGCGAGCCCAACGATAGCCGCTACACGATCAGTGATCTGCAGTCGTCGAATGGTGTTCGCGTCAACGGCAACGACTACAGCAAGGTCGAGCTCCGTCGCGGTGACGTCGTCGATCTCGGTCATGTTCGCCTGCGCTTCGTCGAGCCCGGCGAAGACTTCGTGTTCGCGCGCGACGCGGTCATCACCGACGTTCCCGAGACCGGCGGCAAGAAGGGCCTGCTGGTCGCGATCCTGCTCGGCATCGCCGTGCTCGGTGGTGTCCTGGTGTACTTCCTCACGCGCGGCGGCCCCGACGACAACAAGGGCACCGGTCCCGGCACCGGCTCGAGCGGCATCGTCGCTCCCGCACCAGACGCGCTGGATGCCGATGGATCGCAAGTCGCGGTGGTCATCCCCGACGCCAGCGAAGTCATCCCTCCACCATTGACGCCCGATGCGGGTAGCGCCACCAACGTCGCCGCCACCGACGCAGCGAAGAAGCTCCTCGAAGACTGCAAGCAAGCGCAGGTCGATAAGAAGTGGAGCGTGCTCGAGGATTGCGGCCGCGCGCTCGAGAACGCTGGCGGTACCGGTCAGGAATTCATCAAGCGCGCGAGTGAAGAAGCGCGTCACGAGGTCTCGCTCCGCAAGCTCGGCGAGGCACTCAAGAAGCCGACGCCCGATATCGCCGAGGCCACCCGGCTCGTCAACACGATCCCGGAATCGTCGGTCTACAGCAAGGACGCGCGGAAGCAGTACAACGACATCAAGCGCCCGCTGTTGCAGACCGCGGTCGCCGAGATGAACAAGCTGACGAAGGACTGCGCCAAGTGGAACGATCGCGCCCGGCAGCTCGAGCGCATGTACGGCAAGGGCCTCGCCGACGAGGCACGTGCGGATGCAGCCAAGTGCCAGCGCGATGTCGCCGTCGTGCCCCCGCCGAAGACGACGTGCGACCCGGCCTGTGGTGACGGGTTCAAGTGCGAAGGCACTCGCTGCGTGAAGAAGGACGAGAACAAGCCGCCTCCGGTCACCAACATTTGCTCTGACCCGGCGCTCGTCGCGGACGTCGAGACCAAGGGTGATGCGGCGATGCAAAACGGCAGCTTCGCGCAGGCCCTCCAGAACTTCGAACAGATCATGCGTTGCAAGAACGTGTTGACGAAGGTCTACCTGGCGGCCTGCCGCGCTCGGAACTTCCCGAAGGCGAAGGTCTACTTCAACCAGCTCGGCAAAGAGAGCTACGCCCAGATCTGCATGAAGGAAGGCTACGACCCACGCAAGTGAGTCGAGCCCGCGCGCGCGAACACCGCCTCTCGCTGACGTTGGTCTGCCAGTAGTTTGACCCCACCATTGAAACTGGTGTACGAGGGTCAAACTACGGGAGAATCCATGTCTTTCCGCCTAGCCGGTGCCCTGTCGCTCGCCACGTTCTTCGCCCTGAGCGCTCCACCAAGGCGCGCATCGGCGGAGGTTGGCGGCAATGTCGATCTCAGCGTGTTTCGGCCTGCGATCGACTCGCGCGGCTACCTGACGGTCAACGCCTCCCAGGTGCTCGGCCACAAAGAGCTGTCGTTCGGCCTCGGCTCGCTCGACTGGGGACACAACCTCATCCAGTTCGGCGACGGGGATACCTGCACCGAGAACTCCGGTGCAGCTTGCTACAACATCTCGAACGTCGTCACCGCGACGCTGATCGCCGCGTTCGGCGTCAAGGCCGGGCCTCTGGAGCTCGAGTTCGGAGCCTCGTTTCCGCTGCGGATCATGAACGGCGACCGCGGGCCCGATAACCTCGTCGACCCCGGCAACAACAACGACGACGAGGACTTCAAGCTCTCGTCGCAGGGCATCGGATCGATCGGCCTGCACCTCAAGACGCGCTTCCTCAAGACGTCGCGGCCTCCGCACGTCGGCGTGGGCGTGATCGCGTCGGTGTTCCTGCCGTCGGCGAATCCGAAGGACAGCTGGCTGGGCGAGTCGAAGACGGTGCCGCAGCTCATGGGCATCCTCGACAAGGAGTTCGGCCGGACCGGCCGCCTCCGCGTCGCGCTCAACGCCGGCATTCGCATCCGCAGCACCACCACGTTCACCGACGACGGCATGGGTGAGGAGGCACCGGCGCCCGACGTCACAATCCCAACAACCAACAAGAAGCTGACCGCGGGGACCGAGATTCCGTTCGGCCTCGGCATCGCGTATGCGATCTCGAGGCAGAAGTTCGATGTCGTCGGCGAGGTCTTCGGCACCGTGCCGCTCGGCGACAAGGAGAACTACCAGCCGCTCGAGGCGATCCTCGGCGTCAAGCTCTACCTCGCGCGCAACTCGTTCCTCTCGCTCGGCGCCGGTCGCGGCTTGGTGCCGAACAAGGGCGCCAACCCGGATCTCCGCGCGTTCATCGGCATCGTGTTCGAGCCGAACATCGGCGACCGCGATGGCGACGGCCTCAAGGACGACGTCGACAAGTGCCCGGACGATCCGGAGGACTTCGATGGCTTCGAGGACGAGGATGGCTGCCCCGAGCCCGATAACGATCGCGACGGCATCCTCGACGATGACGACAAGTGCCGCGACATCCCGGAAGACAAGGATGGCTTTCAGGACGAAGACGGCTGCCCCGAAGGCGACAAGAACGATCGCGATGGTGACGGCATCCTCGACAACGTCGACAAGTGCCCCGACGAGCCCGAAGACTTCGACCAGTTCCAGGACGAAGACGGCTGCCCCGATCCCGATAACGACCAGGACGGCATCCTCGACGTCGACGATCTCTGCCCGAACGACCCCGAGGACAAGGATGGCTTCGAGGACGAGGACGGCTGCCCCGATCTCGACAACGACAAGGACCGCATCCTCGACAAGGATGACAAGTGCCCGAACGAGCCCGAGACGTACAACGGCACCGACGATGAAGACGGTTGCCCGGATCGCGGTCGCGTCGTCGTCACCGACACGGCGATCGAGATCCTCGACATGGTCTACTTCGAGTACAACAAGGCGGTCATCAAGCCGCAGTCGTATCCGATCCTCGATGCCGTGGCGGCCACCCTCAACGGCAACCCGTCGATCCAGCTGATCGAGGTCCAGGGCCATACCGACGAGCGCGGTAACGATGCGTACAACCTCGACCTCTCGGACAAGCGTGCCCACTCGGTCGAGAAGTACCTCGCCGACAAGGGCGTTGACGCCAAGCGCCTCACCGCGCAGGGCTACGGCGAGACCCAGCCGATCGATCGGCGCAGCAACGAGGCGGCCTGGGCGAAGAACCGGCGCGTCGCGTTCTTGATCCTCAAGCGCGCTTCGGACTAACGCGCGCGTC
>JACCYD010001174.1 GCA_013696695.1 Deltaproteobacteria bacterium
CCGGTGGCGCGCGGATCGGCGAGCAGCGCGGCATCGTAGTGCACGCGTGCACGCTCGAGATCCGAGAGGCGCTCGCACAGCCGACCAGCCTCGATGCGGAGCGCGGCCGAGGTGGCGCTGTCGTCGAGCGTCGCGACCTCGCGCTCGTACACCAGCAAGGCGGCAGCAGCCGACTCGTCGAGGACGGACGTACCGAGCGGCGGCGCTTGCTCGGGCCACCCGCGGGCGAGCTGATCGAGGTCGAGCACCGGCTCGCGCTCGACGCCGCTCTGCTGCATCGGTGGCAGGGTGGAGATCCGACCGACCGCTCGCGGCGCGCCGGCACCTGGGCCCCCGGCCCCTGGGAAGCCGGCCCCTGGGAAGCCGGCCACGCCGGCCATGGATCCGCTCCGCTCGATCTCTTCCATGACGCCGAGCGGTGGGACCGAGGTGGGCGTCTTGACCCGCGGGTAGAAATCGGCGAGCGCGGGAGGCCGCGATGATTGCTCACCCTCGCGCAGCCGCTGCAGATCCTCGGGACGAGGCGTCGCGATCATCGTCCTGAGCGGTTCCGGATCCTCGTCGCGCTCCGACAGATCGGGCACGGCATGGCGGCGCGATGCGCGCATCAGCTCGTCGCCCGGCGCGGCGATCATCATCCTCATCGCCGGCGAGTCCTCGTCGTGGAACGGCGGCGGCTCCGACGGCGAGCGCGCGCGCGCCAGATCGTCGGGGCGGGGAGCGCCGATCATCGTCTTCGGCCCCCCGTCGTCGAGATCCGACAGATCGAGCATCGGCGGCGGCGTCACCGCACGCAGCGGAGGCGGCGTCTTGCGCCCGGGTGGCGGACTTGGCGGTGCCGTACGAGCGGCAGACTTCGGCTCCTCCAGCTCGAACCTCAAATCGCCGAGCGGATCGCCGCCGGCACCCACCGCGGCGGCGACATCGGAGAAGTCATTTTCGGAGCCGGGGAAGACGTCGGGTTTCGGGATCGGCGTCTCGTCCCCCATCTCCATCTCGATCACCGGACCGGGCGTCGGCCGCATCGGCGGCGGGCGCGTCGGCGTGTCGGTGCGGCGAACGACGTGCGCCGTGCGGCGCTGCGACGGTGCCACTTCCACATCCACCTCGGACTCGTCGGGCTTCGAATCGATCTCGATGTCGTCGTACGCGTCATCGTCGATCGGCATGGCCGGCATCGACTGCTTCGACGCGGCCGCGCGGGCCTCGATCTCGTCGGTGTGAATGACGCGCGTCTGCTCGGCGAACTGCGCGACCGCGATGCCTGCCGCCGGCGTCAGATCGCGATTGGACGAGGCTCGTGGCGCGGTGACGCGACGAACGATCGCAGCGGTGCGGCGCTGCTCGGGAACCGGCGGCGGCGCGACGTCGTCGTCGTCCTTGTGGTTTGGATCCGCAGGTGCGCGGGTGGGCCGCGACGCGGAGGTGAACACCTCGTCGTCGTCGGCCGGATTCGGGGTCACGGCGCGTTGGCGCGAGAACGCGCGTGCCTTCTCGAGGCGATCGTCATCGGGCAGCGAGATCTGATCCGTGGTGGCCCCGAGAATATCGCCGAGGGTCTGCGGGCGGCCACTCGCGCCGACGCCGGAGAAGTCGGTCTCCAACGGATCTGGATCGATCGGCTGCGCCGTCACCGATTTCGCGCGCGCGAACGTGTCGATCGTATCGCTGCCATCCTCGCTCGGCAGCTCGAGCGAGCCGTCGAGCGTCTGGAAATCCTCGTCGGGCTCGTCGTACGACGTCATCGGCGCAGGCCGCGACAACGTCGTGGGATCGATGACCTCCGGCACCGCCTCCGGCCATTCCATCGGCGGTGGCGGCGCCGCGGCGAGCTCGTTCGCCGGAGCCGTTTCGTGGAGAGCGTCGAACGTGGCATCCCACGCGTCGAGCTCCGACATCAGATCGTCTTCGCCGAGGAACGGCTTGCCGCCCTTCCCTGGCGGTGGCTTCGACGTCATCGTGCGCCTCCCTTGAGGCCAACGCCGAGTAGCTCGCGCAGCCGAAGATTCGCTTCCGACACCGACCACGCCGTGACCTCGAGGGCGGACGGGCTGTCGGAGATCGCCTTGCCACCCTTGCCGACGTCGAGCTGCGCGAGCACGACCGCCAGATCGCCGCACCACAGGAGGCCTGCGCGATGCCCGATCGCGAGTGCGTTCTTGCGGAACATTGCGAGATCGACGAGCTCGCCACCGCGCTGCTGGACGAGCTGCGTGATCGCGGCCCGCTGCTTGCGGCCAAACTCCTTCTTGAGCAGCTTCGAGCGCTCGACGATGCTGGCATCTTCACCGGCCGCTTCCTCGGCGAGCCGCGGCGGCACCGTGACTTCGGCCGCTCGCAGCGCAGCGACCAGCGTCCAGCCGAGCTCGGCATCGCGCAGATCCGGAAGCGTGGCGAGACCTTCGGCGAGGGTTGCGATCGCGCGACCGAGCAACCAGCGATGGTGCGGCATCTTCGCCGTCGCGACATCGGCGCCGACGCACAGCACCGGGGTTTCGGCGGCGAGCGCACGGACGACGCCGCCGCGCGCTGCGCTGACGTAGACCTCGACGTCCTCGAGACCGAAATTCATCAGTGCCGACGCGAGGGGCTCGTACTTCTCGGCGAGCTTCTTGACCGGCACCTTGTCGCCGCGCCCGAACCCGAGCTTGCCGGCGTCGACGCCGGTCGCGACCTGGACCGCCGGGGCGATGGTGCGCCACAGCTCGAGCACGGCGCCGCCGAAATCACCGCGGATCGCCTTGCGCGAGGCGTCGTCGAGCCGCGTGCGGTTCGGTGCACCCAGCTTGTGGCGGCCCTGCTCCAGGACCTGGCGTTGATCGACCGATGGTGTGCCGAGCGCTTCGAGCCCGACCAGCGCGAGCCAGCGCGCGTCGACATCACTCTGCCAGCCGGTGATCTGCGCGAGGCGATCGTAGAGCACTGCGTTCTTCGGGTTCTCGGCGATCGAGCCGCGGAAGTTCGCCGCCGAGGATGCGAGCATCTGCGCGCGCGACGGCGGATCGAGCAGCTCCGAGAGCTCGCGCACGACGTCGAGGTTGAGTGGATCGAGGAGGCGTGCGCGATCGAGCGCCTGGCGTGCTTGCGCGCGATCGTTCAGCCGATCGCGCAACATCAGGCCGAGCCGCAGCTCGTCGCGCGCCTTGTCCTGCTGGGTCGGCCGCAGCCGGGCGAGCATCTGGAGCTCGCGCGCCGCGCGCTGCCAGTCGCTGGCTCGCAGGCAGAGGCCGAGCAACCGCTCGCGAAGCTGGATGTCGTCGGGCTTGGAATCGACGACGTGCTCGAGGTTCTCGATCGCACCCTCGACGTCGTTGGTGTTCTCCGCGAGCACCTTGGACAGCTGGAGCTCGATCTCGGCGCGGCGTTGCGGACGGGTCTCGGCGGCCAGGCAGCGTTTCCACAGCGAGACCGCGAGCTCGGCTTCACCGGCGTTGAGCGCGAGGTCGGCGCGGAACCGCAGCGCTTCGATGTGGCTCGCAGCGCGATCGAGGAGCGCGTCGAGATCGCTCATTGCTGCGGCGTGATCGCCGAGGCCGTGCAGGACGGTCGCGCGCTCGAGCAGCAACGGCACCATCTGGTGATCGCGCGCGACATCTTGATTCTCGGACTCGAGCCAGTTGAGCCGCTCGGTCAACGTGTTGATCAGGCCGCGCACGTCGGCGCGCTGGCGCAGGATCTCGACGAGGCGCGCGTGCTCTTGCGCGCCCGGATCGACGAGCAGGATCCGGCGATAGATCGCGAGGGCGTGATCGTTGGAGCCAGGCACCAACGACATGCCCGGGTGCTGCGCATCGAGCACGTTCGCGGCATCGCGCAGCAGATCGAGCTTCGCCGCGGGATCGCCGAGCACACGGGCGAGCTGATAGCTGGCCTGCGCTGCGGTCTGCGTGTCGCCGGCACGCTTTGCCATCCGGCGCGTGGCTTCGAGCGCGCGGATGTCGCTCGGATCAGCGCGCAACACCGCCGCGATAATGCCGCCGGCTTCGCGCAGCCGCCCGGCGAGCTCGAGTGCTTCGGCGCGATCGAGCTCCCACGACGCGCGCGCGGCCGGATCGTCGGCGAGCGCCGAGCGCATCCCGAGGACCTCCGCGCGCTCGAGCAGGCTGCTCACCATGGCTTCGTCGGTCGCGTCAGCGGCGTACGGCGTGGTGCCGGTCTCCGCGAGCACGAGCAGCGCGCTGGTGTCGTCGGGAGATTGCGTGCGAGCCGTCGCGATGCGCAGGTTTGCGAGCTCGACATCACCGCTCGCGAGCGCCGTCGCGGCTGCGCGCAGGTGGAGTGCGGCGGCGGCATCGGGCATCTGCAGCGTCGCGGCGAGCCCGTCGTAGGCGGTTGCGAGCGCCACCGGATCACCGCGCCGGGATGCGACCAGACCGGCCCCGAGCAATGCACCCCGACGGGTGGGCTCGAGCATCACGGCGGCTTCGAACGATTGGCCCGCACGATCGAAATCCTCGAGCACGAGCGCGTACATCCAGCCGCTGTCCTCGGCCAGCGCGGCGCCGAGGCGCGGCTCCGTGGTGCGGCCGGCGAGCGCTGCCGTGGCCTCGACGCGCATCACGGTATCGGCGCGGCCGGCGGCGAGATCGGCGAGCGCGAGGGCAGCGCTGGTGGCAGCGACCGATGGCTCCTCGCGAATGGCGAGTGCGCGATACGCGTCGGCGGCTTCGTCGAATTGACCGGCGCGCTCGAGTGCGCGCGCGAGCAGCCACTGCGTCTCGGCGGATGGATCGAGATCGGCGATCGCTCGCCGCGTGGTGACCTCGCCG